>JBAYOC010000026.1:0-9685 GCA_041678465.1 Anaerovoracaceae bacterium
TGAAAAGGAAGCTGCCATTCGCTCTGCGGAAGGTCAATCTGCGGCCATACGAATGGTACAGCAGGCCACTGCAGACAGTATCCGCATGATTGTAGACGCGGGGCCCACCAAAGAAGTCATCGCCATCAAGAGCTTAGAGTCCTTTGCCAAGGCGGCTGATGGAAAAGCAACGAAAATCATCATCCCCTCTGAAATTGCCGGATTAGCTGGACTGGCTACTTCTCTCAAGGAGTTTCTGAAGGAGGATACAGAAAATAACTAAAGCAGAGGGAAAATAAATTTGAAAGCACTACTAGAAAGCAGTATCCGTTGGAACAACATTGAAAAACGACCGAAGGACAGTTATCGGTACCATGTGAGACAGGCCACCATTGAGAAGGAGACAAATATTCTCTCTTTGGAGGTCGGTCTCAATTTTATACCTTCGAAAGAGGACGAACACAGGATGGGGCTGCTGCTCCGCAGCGAGTTTCCCCAAATCGCAGATGTCAACATCCAATTGCTCTATATGGAGAATCTACCGCTGGAGGCTGAGGTTCTGCGCCTTGTAGAAGAAACTCCTGTCAACGGTTACGGAAAGAACGGAACGCAAGGCACTAAGGGAGGCTGGCAGAAACAGGAGAGCCCCATCGTAGGGAACCGGCTCATGGGAAGAAAAATTGATGAGTTTTCTGTTCCACTTTCGGAAATCGTAGCCGGTGGAGGAGCTGTTACTATCGAAGGTCAGATTTTTAGAAAAGAAGCGCGGGCTATAAAGGGCGGAAAACATCTGGTAAACTACCTCATTACGGATTTTTCGGACTCCGCCTGTATCAAGGCCTTTGTCGGCGATAAAAAATGGGCCCAGATGGATGATCTCCTTAAGGAAGGAGATTACATTAAGGTTCGAGGAGTTGTCGAGTTCGACAGCTTTGAGGGCGCGGATGTAATAAAAGTCCGGGACATGGAGAAATTAACTGCCACCGTCGAGGTCACCGACACGGCTTTAGAGAAACGGGTGGAGCTCCATGCACATACGAAGATGAGTGCTATGGACGGACTCGTAGATGTACAGGACCTGATAGAAACCGCAGCATCCTGGGGCCACAAAGCTATTGCGATCACAGATCACGCTGTGGTGCAGGCTTTTCCGGATGCGGCCAAGTTTGTTCGTAAGAAGAAGTTAGACATAAAAGTCATTTATGGTCTGGAAGGTTATCTGGTGGATGATGAGTCCACTCCCGAAGGCAGTAAATTCGATTACAAGGCGGTGCCCAGCTATCATATTATTCTGTTGGCGAAAGATCAGATAGGGCTGCGCAATCTTTATAAACTGGTTTCCCTCTCTCATCTGGATTACTTTTACCGGAAACCCAGAATACCCAAATCCATCCTGCGCTCGTTGAAGGAGGGCCTAATCATCGGCTCTGCCTGTGAGGCAGGGGAGGTATTTCAAGGTGTTCTAAAAGGCCTTCCGGAGGAAGAGTTTGAAGAGATGCTATCTCTCTACGATTACCTGGAGATTCAGCCGCTGGTAAACAATCGCTTTCTGGTCAACGAAGGAAGGGTAAACGGTGAAGAGGAGCTAAAGGAGCTGAACCGGAAAATAATCCGCTTGGGCGAGAAATACAATAAGCCTGTAGTAGCTACCTGTGACAGCCATTACATAAAAGAGAGGGAAGCCCTCTACCGTAGGATTCTCATGGCCGGGCAAGGCTATAAGGACGCAGAAAGCGGTGAAGGTTTGTATTTTCGATCGACAGAGGAGATGCTAAAAGAATTTTCTTATCTGGGGGAAGAAATGTCCCGCAGAGTGGTTATCGAGAATCCGGGAAGAATCGCGGATACCATTGAAAAGGTAGCGCCCGTTCCCGATGGGAGCTTTCGGCCGGAGATACCCGATGCGGATCGTCGGTTGAGAGTAGGCTGCATGGATCGCGCGATGAGCATCTACGGTGACCCCCTTCCCAAAATAGTGGCTGACCGCTTGGAAAAAGAACTTCATTCCATAATCAGCAACGGCTACGCGGTATTGTATATATCGTCAGAATTGTTGGTAAAGCGTTCCCTGTCTGACGGATATCTTGTAGGCTCCAGGGGCTCTGTAGGATCCTCCCTTGCTGCAACAATGGCCGGTATTACAGAGGTAAACCCTTTGCCTGCTCACTACATTTGTGAGAATTCGGAATGCAAGCATTCGGAATTTATCACGGATAATACATATGACTGCGGTGTTGATCTACCTGATAAGCTTTGTCCGCAATGCGGTATGCCTTATCGGAAAGACGGGTTTAACATACCCTTCGAGACCTTTCTCGGCTTTGAGGGAGATAAAGAGCCTGATATTGATCTGAACTTTGCCGGAGAGTATCAGCCGGTAGCCCATAAGTTCGTAGAGGAGATATTCGGAAGGGAGAACGTGTTCCGGGCAGGTACCATCAGCACAGTGGCAGGAAAGACGGCGTTCGGCTTCGTACGGAAATACTACGAGCAGAAGCAGGAGAGCGTCAATAAGTGGGAATCAGAGAGATTGACGCAGAAGTGTACAGGTGTCCGAAGAACTACAGGACAGCATCCGGGTGGAGTCATCATATTGCCGAGAGGCCATGAAATCTATGAGTTCTGTCCCATACAGCGGCCGGCTAACGACACAAAAACAGATATCATAACTACGCATTTCGACTACCATTCCATCGACGAAAACCTGCTGAAGCTGGACATTCTGGGGCATGATGTTCCTTCCATGATCCGCATGCTGGAGGATATGACGGGCCAGGATCCACTTCGTGTACCCCTGAAGGATCCAAAGGTAGACGGAATTTTCAACGGAATAGACGGGCTGGACATTCAGGCCGACAATTACCAGCTTTCCCACGGAACCTACGGGATACCGGAGTTCGGCACTCAGTTTGTCCGGCAGATGCTGGACGACATCAAACCGACGCAATTCTCCGATTTGATACGCATATCAGGGCTTTCCCACGGAACGGATGTGTGGATCAACAATGCCCAGAGTGTTATTCGTAACGGAGATGCAGGGATTCAGGAAGTTATCTGTACCCGTGATGATATAATGAACGGTCTCATCGCAAAGGGTCTGCCCCCTAAGACGGCCTTTAAGATAATGGAAAGTGTGCGAAAAGGCAGAGGCATTACAGATAAAGAAGCGCAGACCATGGAAGAACACAAGGTTGATCAATGGTATATTGAATCCTGCAGAAAAATAGGATATATGTTTCCGAAAGCCCATGCAGTTGCCTATGTGATGATGTCTTACCGGATTGCCTACTACAAGGTTTATTATCCTTTGGCTTTCTATGCTACATTTTTCACTGTGAAAATTGCTGACTTTGATGCAGAGCTTATCAAGGGCGGCCTGAATAAGGTTTGGTCTGAGATTAAGGAAATTACAGGAAAAGGTAAGGCTATTACTCAAAAGGAAGCAGATGCACTTACGGTTCTGGAAGTGGCATATGAGATGATGGCAAGGGGATTTGAATTTGCGAGTGTGGATCTTTCCGAGTCTGCAGCATTGAAGTTCTCCGTTAAGGATGACAAGGTACAGATGCCGTTTCGTGCCATAATGGGAGTCGGTGACACTGCTGCCTCCAATTTGGCAGTAGCCAGAGAGCAGGGACCTTTTTTATCTGTCGACGATTTACGCGTGCGAGCAAAACTAAACAAGACAGCGATTGAAGCTCTCCAGAGGATGGGAGTTCTGAGGGATATGCCGGAATCGAACCAAATGATGTTTTTGTAAGAGGAGGCCCTGTCTATGGAAAACTGTAGCAAGAACACCCGTTTTTTTGAAGAGAAGGTAACGAAACATTACGATTACTTGCAGAAGTTCCTTATCACTGCCACAAAAGACCATACGCTTGCCAGTGATCTTACTCAGGAAACCATGACGACGGCTTGGGAAAAAGTCCATCTCTTGAGGTATTACTCTAACATCAAGCATGCACTGCTTCGAATGGCCAAAAATAAATTGTGCGACCACTGGAAGAAAAACAAACCCCCAAGAATACGGATGTCCTTACCTGAGACCTGTGAGAAGCTTATAACAGAAGAAGATGGCCTGATGCGCTTGATAAAGAGCGAAGAGCGGCGCACTCTTCTCGCTGCAATAGGAGGTCTTTCTGAGGAGCACATACAGATCATATTGCTTCGCTATTATTATGGACAGTCCTTACGGGACGTGGCAGAGATGACAGATACGAATTATAACACCATCCTGTCACGCCATCGCAGGGCACTGAAGGCACTAGAAGAGCAGCTTGAGGAGTAAAATGACTTCTAAACCTCCCTAATACACATATACTTCATAGGGAGGTGTTTAAATGGAAATATTGGTTAACGGTTACATGTATCCCTTCGTGGATCCCGATGTGCTTGCGGCGACTACGCCCCATCTGTCAATGCTGTCAATGTTCACTTATGGAATCACCGCAGAAGGTGACTTGATTCAATTGGATGATGAAAACTTGATACAGGCCGCGCGAGCCGACGGAGTACAGCCTCTCATGGTGATAGCTGCCATGAACGAGGAAGGGACCTTCGATAGCCAGATTGCAAGCGACATGCTGAACAATCCTTCAGCCCGGGAACGACTGGTTGAAAATATCCTGAGCAATATTCAAACAAAGGGATTGGGAGGCGTGGATTTCGATTTTGAATTCCTTTTTCCACAAGACAGGGAACCTTACGCATCCTTCGTGGAACAGACCAGACAACGCCTCAACCCGCAGGGCTACATGGTAGCTGTGGCGCTTGCACCCAAGACTTTTGCCGAGCAACCGGGTCTTCTTTACGAAGGACATGATTATGCTCTGATGGGTCAGGCTGCTAATCTTGCATTGATCATGACTTATGAATGGGGTTATCGGTTTGGACCCCCTATGGCTGTAGCTCCGGTGAACCTGGTAAGAGGGGTGTTGGATTTCGCTGTGACGCAGATGCCGCCTTCGATGATCCTGATGGGCATACCCAACTATGGTTACGATTGGACTTTACCATTTGTTGAAGGGCAGTCCATGGCAGAAAATATCTCCAACACGGAGGCGGTTGAAAGAGCAGCCCGTGTGGGAGCGCAAATACAATATGATGAATTGGCACAGACGCCTTTTTATCGCTACTTTGACGATTTGGGCAGGGAGCACGAGGTATGGTTTGAAAATGAGGCAAGCATTCGTGCAAAGCTTAGCCTTGTGGCGGAATACGGACTAGCAGGGGTCAGCTATTGGAATCTGATGAATTACTTCCCGGAAAACTGGGAGGTTTTGCACTCCATGTACGAAGTGAGAAAACTAAGCAGCCCCGCTGAAGTTTTCTAAACCGCATTTAAGAAAACTATCGCTTATTAAATAGACTCCTGCTCCTGATTGGGATCGGATTTGCTCCTGGAATCTCCATTTTTTTCGGGCTCGATTTTGATTGCGCCGACAGTTATTGCGCCGATTGCAGCTATCTTGCCCAGCGTTTTCGCTCCGTTGAGAACTCTTTTAATGTCCTTTGTTCTAACTCCCTTTACAATGTCGCCGCTGTTGTTGATGATCAACTTGGCATTATTGACGTAGTTGCCGACAATCTTGCCACCTCCGGCCTTGAGATCTTTTTGGCCCTGCTCTATATGTCGGGGCTCTTTCTGAACACCGCCTGCCACAACATCGGCGGCTCCGCTGGCAATCTGGCCTGCAATGGAGCCTGTCAGGATAGTGGAATCTACGATGTTTTCTCCTAATTCGTCAACAAATTTAATTTTTGTGACATGACCTACTATGGAGATGGTCCCTCCGATGATGCCACCAACAACTGCACCGCCAACGATCCCGGCTTTTTTAATTAAATCCATGAAAAGCTCTCCTTATAACTTTAAAATTTCCTGGCTACTTACCCATGATTTCAAGAGCGCGAGTCATTGGTTTTTTCTATGATTCCAGTAACGGTGTATACGGCCTCATCAATATAAGCGCTGAGATTCAGATCTTTTAAGCCAACCACTTGAATGCCACATCGATTAACGGGGAGCAAGATCTTGGTAGCCCTGCTTCTGCCTATAGCAACAGCCATGGCAGGAGATAACTCTCCTAACATAGAGTGGGCATTCAATATGGCGATAACGCCCATGACAATATCTACATCGTTCATATTGTGGATAATTGCATTCTCTCCTGTAGCACCTTCGTCAGCGCCTGCTTTCTTCATCAGTAGGGTGGCGGCGGAGTTTGTACCAAGGGCTAGAATTGTCACTCCGGGCAAATTGGCAGCCTTTAACCGCTCAACAATTGTTTTGCCGATTCCGCCACCTTGCCCGTCAATCACTGCGATTCTCATTCTGTTCATTCCATCCTCTATTTTATTCCGTTTACTTTAATGATATCTATCGTATTTCTCCGTTTTACTATAACAGATGAATGAAAAAAATCAACCATAGGGACAGACCCCGTGGCTGATTTTGCCCCCGCGGGGACAGACCTTGAGGGTGAGCTTTAGCCGGTGAACACATAATCGCAGTTTTCTCTGATTTTGAGTGTTTCAAAATAGTGGTTTTCCAGAGGAATCCAAACTTCTAGAAATCGCTTGTGCACCAGAGCACCGTTCCGCTTTAGAATACGGCGACTCTGCTCTGCTTCATCCAGCGAAAGGAATAATTTGAGGTCGTAATAGGGAGCGAGATCGGGATGCATGCTGTAAGCGCCTTCAACAACATTCAGATTCTTTGGGCTGACGAGGGTGGGCGGGTAATAGCTTTGGCTCCTGCAGTCATATTTTCTGTAAGAGAAGTCCACACCCAGCGGAATATTGTCCAGAACTTCTTCCTGAAAGCGCTCACGGTCCACATTCCCTCCGGCTTCTGCAAGTCGCGCATCCGTCTTCTTTTCCGGAGGTAGATAATAGTCATCCATATGGAAGAGATTGCAATCGTATCTCTCGGCAAGCAATGAACCCAAAAAGGTCTTACCGGCTCCCGAATTCCCGTCAACTGCAATAATCTTAGTACCGGGCGTAATTAACAGCTCATCAACGAGCTTAAAAATCCTTTGTTTATTATGCATGTTCGTTAAGACGGTACCTTTCTGTTGCGAGTATAATAATAGGTATTAACAAAAGTTGTATGATGATGCCGGGGATTGCATTCAAAAATGCTCCTGCAATGAAGAATTGCCAAGTGAATGTTGTTCCACTTAAGCCGAACAGCAGATAGCTGGCTATTCCCCATACAACCCTACCACACAGCATGGATAAAATGAGAGCTATGTAGATGGAGATCTTTTTGCGAAGTAATAGATGATAGAGGAGTCCCGCCAGGAAGCCGTAGGCAGCCAGTTCAAATGCCATAGAAACGGCCATAGGAAACATTATAGGCATACCGAAGAGGACACTTCTAAGCAGCGGAGTTACAAATCCTACCAATAGACCAAGGCGAGCACTGCAGAGGAATCCGCAAAGCAGCACCGGGATATGCATAGGAAGTAGTTTGTTGCCTATTTCGGGTATCTGTGCTGTGGCGAAGGGGAGAATCAGACCCAGGGCCAAGAACAGACCAGCAAGAATGAGTTGTTTTGTTAGAGTTGTAGATGCTCTCATGATGTCATATCTCCTTAAAAATAATACCACGAAAAGAATTGCCTTTCATAGGAGGGCAAATACCTTCGTGGTATTTTTATAATGCTTTCATCTCCGGCTTCAGCCGGTCTTTTGTATTCTACTCTTCCTCTACCTGTACTGTTGCGTCGTCCTCAGTCTCTTCTTCTTCTTCCTTATGGACCTTTGCTTCACTGACGGAGATCACAAGTTGAGTTTCATCCAGTTCAAGTACAATGCCTGGGGGGAGCACTAGGTCGTTGACATAGAGGTTGTCTCCCAAATTGAGTTCTTTTACATTGACTTCAATGAAATTAGGCACGTCCTGGGGCAGACCCTTAACAGGGACAATATCGCGATGGATTTGCAACAGCAATTTTCTGGATTCATAGAGCTCATCGCCGACGACTCTCACAGGTACATTGGCTTTCGTCTCCTCAGATAGGGATATGCTGTGAAAGTCCACGTGCATAAAGTCATGGCTCACATGGGTGAACTGGACGTCTTTAACCATAACATTAAACTTTTCCTTTTCATCCAGAACCAGCTCAAATACGGCGGAACGTCCATATTTTACAATATTTTTACGGAGCTCATCCGCTCGGATGGTCACCGCTATCGATTCCATGTCTTTACCAAAAATGTTGCCGGGCAGGTAACCAGCTTTGCGCAGTCTTTTGTTCGCCTGACTGCTGGTGTCCGTCCTGCGTTCGACTCTTAATACTCCAGTCTCATTCATATTTCCAACCTCCTTGTATGATTACATCTTTTCATTATACCATTTGATATATACATTTTAACAGAAAAATATATAGAAGACAAGGAAAGTCGATTTGAATCAATTTGAACCCTATGTTCACCTATTATTATCACAATTTCTCATGTCTAATCACATGGTATTAGATAAATTTTGGGGTGTCCGTAGGAGATCGGAATGTATGTCATCCAAATCCTTAGATTTAATTTTATTCAGATGATTGGCGCCCATATTAAAGCTGCAGAGTCAATTTATTATAGACCTAAATCATCTAAAATCAGATTATTTTCTAATTCAGATGATAGAATACCATATTATGGACATTAACAAGAGCGCTCGTCATCTAAATCCCGGGATTTCCTCTAATTTAGATGACTTCATTGCATTTCAAGGATGAATATGAGTGCAGGCCGGCGCACTAGTCATCTAAATAGTAATTTTTTTCTAAACTGGTTTACGGTTGCTAATTGTGGTAAGCTGAAATTCGGAGGTGTAAATATGAAAAAGAGTATTGGTTCGAAAACTATTGTATTCCCAACACCGGTGTTCATTGTAGGCACTTACTGCGAGGATGGAAAACCCAATGCAATGAATGTAGCATGGGGAGGTATCTGTGGATCCAGCCCGCCTGCCATCGCCATATCTGTAAGAAAACAGCGCTGCACATACGACAACATAATGAGGACAAAAGCCTTTACGGTAAACATTCCCTCCGGGGGGTTTGTCAAGGAAGCGGATTATTTTGGGATTGTGTCGGGTAAAAAGGTTGATAAATTCCAAGCCACAGGCCTGACTGCTGTAAAAGGGGATAAGGTGGATGCCCCATATATTAAAGAGTTTCCTCTGAACATCGAGTGCAAGGTAATTGGCGTCAATGAGATTGGCGAGCATATCCAATTTATAGGGGAAATCATGGATGTTAAAGCTGATCATGATTGTCTGAATGCGGATGGGATGCCCGATATTGTCAAGGCTAATCCCATGATTTACGATCCTGCAGCCAGTACCTACAATGTCGTTGGAAAAATGTTGGAGAAAGCTTTTTCCATTGGGAAGGAAGTTATTAAGTAGGGCACGGAAAACCCCGCCATAATGACGGGGTTTTATTTTGGCACGCCAGGAGGGATTTCGCATATGCTCACCCTGCATTCGCATCTGCCGTCCTTCGCCCAAAACAGGGCTCGGACCCTGCACCTGAAAACAGTCCCCGACTGTTTTCTTTACGGTACAGGCCCTTTCGGGTTCGAATCCCTCCTCTTATCCGCATTATAAAACCCCGCCATAATGACGGGGTTTTATTTTGGCACGCCAGGAGGGATTTCGCATATGCTCACCCTGCATTCGCATCTGCCGTCCTTCGCCCAA
>JBAYOC010000027.1:0-9684 GCA_041678465.1 Anaerovoracaceae bacterium
AAAGGGAAACCCTGAAAGCCTTGCCCTCTATCATTGATGAACTGTCTGATAGCGGTTACCACTTTGAAAGTCTGACCCGTAATGTCGCGCCGGTTATGTTCGGATACAGCGATTGATATAATAAAATAAGCAATCTGGAGGAAACTAAATGAGCACAAAGGATAATGCAAAGCAAGCGTGGAAAGAAATACTTGGAGTAGTAGGTAAGGATGCAGACAAGGCAGAAGATGTGGAAATATCTGAAGAACCCGTGTACGAAACGAAACAAGAACCTGACATTTCCTTACGGACCTATCGAGATGCTCCGGTCTATCCTATGAGCGTAATCGCGGATGGTATGACAGTAGATGGAGATGCTAAGGTTCAAGGGGATCTGGAACTTCGCGGTGCCATGAAAGGAAATATCACGGCAGATGGCAATGTGACTATCACAGGAAAACTACTGGGTGATCTCAACTGCTCAAAGGATGTGATCCTGATTTCTGCTATGGTGCAGGGCAACATAACTGTATCCGGAGTGATAAACTTGGATAAGGCTTCAACAGTAATAGGTGACATTGAAGCCAGGAGTGCCAATATTGACGGGAAAATGAAAGGTTCGCTGGTTGCAGAAGATGCGGCTTCCTTCCAGAAAGATGCTGTACTGATCGGTGACGTCACTTCCGGTAAAATATCTATGAGTGAAGGTGCGCAGATTGTCGGTGCTTTAAGGGTCAATGTGGAACAGGTTAGTTCTGTAGAGTTTGAAGAGATCGATTTTTAGTAGAAACCTTTGCATATAGTTTGCAAACTCGTAAAGGAGGTGAAGTATGTGAAAATCTCATATAATAAGCTTGTAAGAGACAAAATCCCTCAGCTGATTGAAGAGAGCGGAAGAAAGCAGACTTCTCGAATCTTGAATGAGGATGAATATTTCCATGCCCTCATTGATAAAGTTGTTGAGGAGATTGAGGATTTCCGTTCCAGCGGTAATAAGGAAGAAATCGCCGATGTATATGAAGTGCTGGATTGCCTGACTAAATTGAAGGGATATGAGCCCATGAACATCGACTACATTCGGTTGATCAGGCGTGAAGCGAGAGGGTCTTTTCTTGACAAAATATTATTGGAAGAAGTGGAGGATAATGAGTAGGGTTTACTTTTAAACCATAACATATATAATTTATACTAGGCTTGTCTATCTATCAATCGAACTTCAATCAAACTATTAATAACATCATTTATCTTGTCAAATTCTACATTTTGACAAGATTCGATGATTCCATGTGGTACTCTAACACATATGTTATATTAGGGGGATAGATGAATGGGGTCTTTGACGAACGAAGCCAAAACACAACAGATCTATAATATCTGTCACGATTTGAAAACGCCTCTTAGCACCATCATGGGGATGACCACGCTCACATGGGACGAGCTTGAGGACAGAGCAAAAGTGAAAGATCATCTTTCCAAGATTGAAAACGCATCGAGTTATCTTCTGTCTATGATCAACGATATTCTGGACTATTCTATTATTGCCAATGGCAAGATGTCCTTGCGCCATAAAGAGTTCTATCTGGATAACATGGCGGCATTCCTAAACCAGTTACTTGCTTCCCAAGTTGAGAAAAAACATCAAGAGTTCCATATAAAATTTACTGATGTCTATCAAAATCGGCTTGTGGGTGATTTTATGCGCATCAATCAAATTCTCGCCAACCTTTTGACGAATTCTATTAAATATACTGCGGTGGGAGGCAGCATTACTCTGGAGTTTGTTCAGTTTCCTAAATCCCGCGATTCCTTGCTTATGGAAATGCGCGTCAGCGACACCGGTATCGGTATGAGTGAAGAGTTTATGAAGACCATGTTTGAGCCCTATTCAATGGCCGCTGAAAGTGGCGATTGCAACCGTGAGTCTACGGGATTGGGACTGTATATCACGAAGAACCTGGTCTCTTTAATGGGCGGAGAAATCAATGTGGCCAGCAAACCAATGGTGGGAACGACGATTAAAGTTCGTATACCTTTCGAAATACCCAAAGAGAAAAAGCCCACAAGCAGTGAACAGGCCAGGGTATGTCCTCAGGAACCACTAAACAACCTGTCTGCCCTGAAAAGCTATGACTTCAAAGGTAAATGCATTCTTATCGCGGAGGATAACCCCGATATGCTTGAGATTACCTCGACGATGTTGAAGCCCTCAGGAATTCGTATCCTGGCTGCGCACAACGGGCTTGAGGCGGTGGAGTATTTTCGAAACTCCCAACCGGGCCTTATAGATATAATCCTCATGGATGTTCGCATGCCTGTAATGAACGGGCAAAAAGCTACCGTGGCAATTCGCAGCCTGGATCACCCGGATTGCAAATGCGTGCCCATCGTTGCTTTGACAGCTAGCGACGATGCGGAAGAAGAAAAGAAAGCCCGAAGCGCCGGGGTAGACGAATACGTGAAGAAACCTATTGATTACTTTAATCTACTTAGTCTGATGGATTCTTACCTGAATAAAAAAGAAGATTGTAAGGACTAAGCACCATGTATAAGCCGCTTGTCTACTGCATAAAGATATACGAAAGATTGCATGAAATCTAAGAATCAATCAATTGGTGTATCACGAAGCGGTATGGAATCGGTGAGCTATGGATACAAAGGATATTATTCAAATCTTTAGAAATGCAAAGAAAACTACACCTGTAAAAGTATATTTGAAGGAGCGGCAGCCCATAAATTTCGACAACTGCCGTTCTTTTGGCTGTGGAGACCGTATTATTTTTGGAGAATGGGCTGATATCGAACCGATACTCAAGGAACAATCAAAGCATATCATCGATTGCTTTATAGAATGTGACAGACGGCACTCCATACTTCCCCTGGCTGACATACGGAACCTAAACGCCAGAGTAGAGCCCGGCGCAATCATTCGCAGTCCCGTAACTATTGGAGATCATGCGATTATCATGATGGGTGCGGTCATCAATATTGGCGCAATCATAGGAAGGAATACGATGATCGATATGAACGCTGTCTTAGGAGCAAGAGTTACAGTAGGCGAAAACTGTCATATAGGTGCAGGTGCTATCCTGGCTGGCGTATTGGAACCCATGAGCCAGGACCCGGTTATCATAGAGGACAATGTTTTAATCGGTGCTAACGCGGTAGTTCTGGAAGGGCTTCGAGTGGGGAAAGGTGCTGTTGTGGCTGCCGGTGCAGTTGTAATCTCCCATGTGCCGGGAGGGACAGTGGTGGCAGGAGTTCCGGCTAAAATTATAAAAAAAGCCGAAGAAACTAACATTACAAAGCGCGGAATTTTGCAGGTGTTGAGAGAAATTGAATAAGAACAACCATATAGTATTTTTGATTTTTTGGGTACACTACAACAAATACTATAATAAAAGGAACGTTACAAAGATGATGAAAAAAAACGCAATGCCCAATCGCTTGATAAACGAACAATCACCATATTTGCTTCAGCATGCTCATAACCCAGTGGATTGGTATCCTTGGGATCAGGAAGCCTTTGATAAAGCCAAAGACGAGGACAAGCCCATATTTCTTTCTATTGGGTATTCAACCTGCCATTGGTGTCATGTAATGGCGAGGGAGTCCTTCGAAGATAAAGAAATTGCTGCCGCATTGAGCAAAGACTTTGTGTCGATTAAGGTGGACAAGGAAGAGAGACCGGATCTTGACCTGGTATATATGAGTGCCTGTCAGTTATTCACGGGCCAGGGAGGCTGGCCTACTACGCTTCTTCTCACGCCCGAGGGCCAACCGTTTTTTGCCGGCACTTACTTTCCAAAAGAGAGCAGGGGAGGGATGACCGGTTTACTTAGCATTCTAGGTAGCACCGCTAAGGCTTGGGCGGAGAATCGAGACGAGCTGTTGGAAACCGGCAGGCAAATGGTGGAAAGGCTCAATTCCACCGGAGAAAAAGACGTTGCATCTTGGATGGATGAGCCATTAAACGATCAGCTGATCTTGGAGGGAATCAACCAGCTGCAAAGCACCTTTGATGAAAGAAACGGTGGGTTTGGAAGGAGTCCAAAGTTTCCCACGCCGCATAATCTTTTGTTCCTAATGGTCGCCCATGAAAGTAAGATGAATGACAGCGCATTGGAGATGGTGGAGCATACCTTGGCGCAGATGTATCGGGGAGGGATCTTCGATCATATCGGAGGTGGGTTTAGCCGTTATTCAACGGATCCATACTGGCTGGCTCCCCATTTCGAAAAGATGCTATATGACAACGCTCTCCTGACTTTTGTATACACAGAAGCATATAGGCTGACGGAAGACAGACTTTATAAGGAAGTAGCGGAAGCTACTATGGATTATGTTCTTCGTGAAATGACAGCAGTCGAGGGTGGCTTTTATTCGGCTCAGGATGCGGACAGCGAAGGAGAAGAAGGAAAGTACTATGTGTTTACGGAACAGGAGATTCTCGAACAGCTGGGAGAGGAAAAAGGACAGCCGTTCAATAACAGTTACGACATCACGCAACGAGGTAATTTTGAGGGGAAGAGCATCCCCAATCTACTGCGCAACCAGCGCTACAGAAATGCCGCAAGAGAGTTTGCCGACGGTTGCAAATCTTTGTTGGATTACCGCGCGACGAGGATGGAACTCCACAGGGATGACAAGATACTTACCGCATGGAACGGAATGATGATTGCCGCTTTAGCCAATGCCGCCCGCGTATTTCATGATAATAAATACCTATATGTAGCAGAGATGGCAGCCGACTTCGTTGAAAAAGAGCTGATAAAAAAGGATGGTAGGTTAAAAGTTCGATACCGAAACAGAGAGGCTGTCGGAAACGGTAATCTGGACGATTACGCTTACTATACCTGGGGGCTCCTTGAACTATATGAAACCACAAGAAAGGTCGGTTATCTTCAGAAGGCTCTGGATTGCAACAACAGGATAGTGACAGACTTCGTAGATGAGGATGGAGGAGGCTTTTTCTTCACAGCTTCTAATAGCGAGAAGCTCATATGGCGCCCGAAGGAGACTTATGATAGCGCAATGCCCTCAGCAAACAGCATTGTGGCCTGGAACATGCTCCGATTGGCACGCAAGATGGATAGCTCCCACCTAATAGAGAAGGCAGAAAGCCAACTACGATTTCTCGCAAGCAATGCCGGTGACTATCCGGCGGGACACAGCTTTACTCTGTTCGCACTAACCCTGTATTTGCAAAACAAGTAAAATAAAACTTACACCCCCAGCAAATGAAATGTTTGTGCGACCAAAAAGCATACGATAAAACCGCAAACAGTAGGAATGATGAAGGCGGCAGCTGTCCATTTCCAGCTCGCCGTCTCTTTTTTTATGGTCAGACAGGTGGTGCCGCAAGGGAAGTGCAACAGGCAGAAAAGCAGAGTACAAAGAGCTGTAGTCGTGGTCCAGCCGTTATCTACGAGCAGGGTTCGCAGTTGGAATGTATCCAGTTCGGTAATACTTCCGGTAGCCATATAGGTCATAATTATAATAGGGATTACGATTTCGTTGGCGGGAAAGCCCAGGATGAAGGCCATCAGGATCACTCCGTCTAGGCCCATGAGTCTGGCAAAGGGGTCCAGAGTGTCAGTGAACAGGCTCAAAAGGCTTGCGTCACCGGTGTAGGTGTTGGCAAGAAACCATATGATAAATCCGGCGGGGGTCGCTACAACTAGGGCTCTTCCTAGGACGAAGATGGTTCTGTCCAGTAATGAGCGTATGATTACCTTGGCGAACTGAGGCCGTCGATAGGGAGGGAGCTCCAAAGCAAAAGATGAAGGGAGTCCCTTTAAGATTGTCACAGAAAGTATTTTTGAAACCAAAAGTGTGATGAACACGCCGAACAAGATGACAGCGAGAAGCAGGCTTACAGCAATTACATCCTGCAAGGGACCGGTGCTCAGCCCGGCAAAGAACATGCTGATCAATGCGATTAATGTAGGAAATCGTCCGTTACAGGGCACGAAATTATTGGTCAGAATGGCCACCAGCCGCTCTCGTGGAGAATCGATAATCCGACAGCTCATGATGGCGCAGGCGTTGCAGCCGAACCCCATGCACATTGTTAGAGCTTGCTTCCCGTGGGCGCAGGCTCTGCGGAAGCATCGGTCCATGTTAAAGGCGACCCTAGGCAAATAACCTGAATCCTCTAAAAGGGTAAACAGCGGGAAAAAGATGGCCATGGGAGGTAGCATGACGGAGATTACCCATGCTACAGTCTGATAAACACCAAAGAGCAACAAGTCTATGAGCATAGGAGGAGCATTCCAGGCAGTCAGTATCTCAAACAGGTGGTCTTGCAGTCCAAACAAACCAATATGTAGATAATCTGAAATATAGTTTGCTCCTTGTAGCGTTATCCAGAAAACAAGGCCCAAAAGAAGTAGCATAATCGGATAGCCCAGGGATCTTGAGGTAACGAAATGGTCCAAAGTCCGATCAGGGGCATTGTAATCCTTTTGTTCCAGGCGGACGCAGGCCTTGTAGAGTGCGCTGGCCCGGTTTACGGAATCCTTCACCTTTTCTTCTGTAAAGACCATCGATAGATCAGGGGAATCAATTGATTTTTCTGCCATGTAGAAAATTTGCTCCTTCAGCTTATCAAGGTTTTTCTTGGATCGGGCCACCACGCCCACTACCGGGATGCCCATAAGCCGGGAGAGAGAATCCAGATCGACTTGAATCTTTTTTTTCTTTGCTTCATCCAGTAAGTTGACGCACAGGATCACGTTGCTGTGTGCGTCGATTATCTGTATAGCCAGGTTCAGGTTCCGTTCTAAACAGGTGGCATCCGCTACGATTACAACTACATCAGGCTTTTGATAGCGGAGATAATCAATCGCCACTGCTTCTTCCGGCGAATTGGCCATCAGCGAGTAAATACCCGGTAAATCGATGAGAGAGAAAGCCTGGCCTCTGTGAACAAAAGTTCCCGAGGCCAGTGAAACGGTCTTGCCGGGCCAGTTGCCCGTGTGTTGCGAAAGCCCTGTGAGACCGTTGAACACAGTGCTTTTTCCCACGTTTGGGTTGCCGACTAGGGCAATATTTTTAACGGTCATGCGGATACTCCCGTGTTATATTTTAAGTGCTACTCACTACCAAGATCTTTTCCGCGTCGTAATTGCGCAGTGCGATCACTGCTCCCATGATGAAATAAGCGATGGGATCCCCCGAAGGGCTTTTGTGCAGGGATTCAACGGTAGTTCCTCGAATCAGTCCCAAATCCCAAAATCTTCTTTTCTCTGAATCGGTAGCAGCAATGTCCATAACTACGCCTTTTTGCCCCACTCGCAATCGGTCGAGGGGCAACAGCTTATCGTTCATAAGTAACTCTCCTTTTGCAATTCATGCTGTATTTCGGACTTCGCTAAAATATCTTATGAGAAGGTTGCAGGAAAGGTGAAGGTTTGATGCAATCCGTAAAAGGGTATAAAAAAGCCATTCATCAAATAATAAGATATCAGGCTAACTGATCTTGCATATTACACAGGAGGGATGAAGATGAAGAGAAGAGATGTGAAAAAGGTGGTAACAGGATCAACCCAATATGATGGAGCAGGTGTGAAGCTGGTGCGGGTCATCGGTGGCAGGGATGTCAAGGATTTTGACCCCTTCCTGATGTTGGATGCATTTGATTCGGAAGATCCAGCAGACTACACGAAAGGATTTCCCTGGCATCCTCACCGCGGAATCGAGACTGTGACCTACTTGATACAAGGTGACATTGAACATGGAGACAGCCTGGGAAATGAAGGAAGCATACTGGACGGCAGCTGTCAATGGATGACTGCGGGCAGTGGCATTCTTCATCAGGAGATGCCAAAGGCAGCCCCGCGGATGCTTGGAGCACAGCTCTGGGTCAACCTGCCCCAAAAAGATAAGATGACGGATCCTGAATATCGTGACATAACAGCAGATGTTATACCTGTTGTGAAAGAGGATGGGGCTGTGGTACGCATCCTATCCGGCATATACAATGGAAAGGCCGGTGCGACGGCAGGAGATTATGTGAAAGTGCTCTACCTGGATGTTGCTTTGGAGCCCGGTGCGGAGTGGAAGCTTGGGACCAAGGAGGATGACACTCTCTTTACCTATATTGTCCTGGGTGGAGGTCACTTTGCGGAAGACGGCGATTATTTCCATAGTAGGAGAGCGGTACTATTCGACTCCGGTGAAGAACTTTATGTCAAAGCGGGCGAAGAAGGTATGCGATTCTTTCTGTTAGCCGGTGCTCCTCTGAATGAACCGGTAGCCTGGGGGGGCCCTATTGTAATGAATACCAGGGAAGAGCTGAATCAAGCTTTTGCTGAATTGGATAACGGAACATTTATTAAAAACCAGTAGTCTAACGTCTAGTAGCTGTGACAGACTGATGCCTGGGAACCTGTCCGGAATAAGCACTTGGAAGAGGAGGGCTATCCTATGAAACGCTTGAAGACATTGATCTATCAGATGCTTAAGGGACTGGGTACAGCAGTATCCCGTTTCCCTTTTACCGTTACTAGCTTAGTTGTTGCCGCTGCATTGGTATGCTATCTGATTGCCGAAGATAGTGCGCCGCCATTGACCTTGGAGAAAATCATCTTCGCTTTGGGAGTGGGTGCGTTCATTGGCATGGTTGCTCAGTTTTCCATTGAAAACTTTGAGAAACTGAGGAATTCCAGTCTAGTTGTGTACGGGATCGCTCTGCTTCTGACAGCTGGCTATTTCGCCATTATTTGGCCGTCCCCCGACATCAGCGCAGAGATTCTGACCAGAAGCTTTGTGGCAATTTTCGCTATGACATGCGCTGTACTCTGGATACCGGCTTTTCGGCAGAAAAACGACTTCAACTTCGTAGCACTTGTTCATTTTAAAAGCTTTTTTGTGTCCGCCCTGTATTCCGGAGTACTGTCCGCAGGCATCGCAGCCATCCTCTTCGCTGTTGATACATTGCTCTTCTCGGTGGACGATAAGAGCTATGCTTATATGATGACGATAATATGGATTGTATTTGCACCGCTTTACTACCTCTCGCTTCTGCCGCAATTTAACGGCAGTAGAAATGAGGGCGCGGCCCGATTCCGGTTTGACGATTATCCGCGGTTTCTGGAGATTCTGGTCTCTTATATAGCGATTCCTCTATTTACCGTGTACACGATTGTACTGCTGGCTTACTTTGCCAAGATACTGGTGACCTCGCAGTGGCCTTCGGGTCAGTTGGGGCCCATGGTTCTCATCTATTCCGCGGTAGGTGTGGTTTTGTTCGTACTTGCAAGCCTGCCGGACAATGGTTTCGCCAGATTGTTCCGCATGGTATTCCCAAAGATTTGGATTCCCATCATTATTATGCAGATGGTATCGGTATGGATTCGATTGGATGCTTACGGAATAACGGTGGCTCGCTACTATGTGTCTCTCTTCGCTGTGTTCTCATTGTTTTCAGCTGTATTTCTCAGCTTCCGTCCCGTCTCGAAGAATGGATATATCGCGCTGTTGGCAGCCGCTTTTGCCATTGTGTCTATCCTGCCGCCGGTGGATGCCTTTTCCGTATCCCGCAACAGCCAGATCGACAGGATCGAAACAATCCTCCAAACCGAGGGCATGCTGTCCGAAGGTGTCCTAAACCCCAAATCCACGGCATCGGATGAGACGCGGCGTGAGGTCACCAATATTCTCCAATATCTGAACAGTAGCAGCTCTACAGAATATATATCCTGG
>JBAYOC010000028.1:0-9525 GCA_041678465.1 Anaerovoracaceae bacterium
AACAGGGTGGATAGCAAAGTCAACGACAGCGCCGTTCTTCTCCAGCTTATCGGCCAGTTGCCTGACCTTCTGCTGAGCCTGGGCCAAAGCCATGCCGTAGCCCGGAATGATGATGACCTTCTTGGCACTCTGGAGCAGCTCTGTAAGATTGTCCGCCGGAGCAAGCTCTTTGACACCTTCAACCGTTGCAGGAGGTTTGCTTACAGTGGACGATGAAGTCACAGAAGTTTTTCCCATGAGAATATCGGAAAGGCGCCGATTCATGGCATTGCACATGACTTTGGTAAGCAGAAGTCCCGATGCGCCGACGATTCCTCCCAGAGATACCAGTAGGATGTTACTTATGGCCATACCTGCAATGCCGTCAGCCACGCCGGAAAGTGAAACCAGCAGGGATATGGTAATGGGCATATCCGCACCGCCTACTCTGACGGTGAAGGCCACTCCGAAAAAGCCGCTGATGAGGAGGCCAAAAATCACACTAAAGGGAAGGGGAACCCCGGGTATGCACATGAGCACCACTGCAGCGATGGTCAGAATTAGGGAGATGGTCGTAATTGCTCGATGTCCTTTCCAGATAATAGGTTTCTGGGAAAGGACTTTATGAAGCTTTCCTGCGGCCACCAGGCTTCCCGTAAGTGTAAGGCTACCGACGACCAATGCCAGAGCGCCGGTCACGAGAGCAAAAGTGGAAAGTACCGCAACATCGAGAAGAGTGACGATAGCTACAAGCGCAGCGGCAGCTCCGCCAAACCCATTGAGCAACGCAACCACCTGCGGCATCTGAATCATTTTTAACTTAAAGGACCAGTAAACACCGATGACCAGGCCTAAAATCAGGCAAATCCACAGACCAGCCACATTGACAAGGTCGTATTTGAACATGGTAATCACTATTGCCCCTGCGGTGCAGAGTATGCTGATCATATTGCCTGTTACGGCAGTCTTTACTTTGCTCAATAAGGAAAGGCCAACCACTACGCCCAGGGCTAAAACACCACAAAGGATGAAATAAAGTGTATCGCTCATTTGTGATCCACCTCCTTATGCTTGAACATCTTCAGCATGCGGTGAGATAGACCAAACCCGCCGGCGATGTTGACCATAGCCAGGAAAACGCCTAAGTAGCCAAGAATCTGATTCCCTGTATAGACAGCGGCCGCAGTGCAGGTAAGGGCACCTAACAGTGCAATTCCTGCCAGCGCGTTCATGGCGGTCATTAAAGGTGTGTGTAATAGACTGGGAACATTGGTAATGATCTTATAACCAACCAGTGCACATACTACAAACAGCCCAACCAGTACTAAGGGATGCATAATATAAACTCCTCCAAACTTATAAACTCTATAGACCCATAGCCTCTTTTGCCCCGGCGTGAACAATTTCACCGTCGATTGTGGTCAAAATGGAAGCAACGATTTCATCGCTCCGATCAAGAGCAACTTTTCCGTCCTTGGTCAAATAGTTAACTAAATGATAGATGTTGTTTGCAAACATCCAAGTGGAGCTGGTAGCCAGCATTCCCGGAATGTTCTTGATACCGATGATGGTCACGCCGTGCTTAACGATAACCTCGCCGGGTTCGGTGATTGCGCAGTTGCCGCCCTGGTCAATGGAGATATCCACGATGACAGAGCCGGGGGCCATAGAAGCGACCATTTCCTCTGTAAGCAAAACAGGTGCCAGTTTACCGGGGACTAAAGCGCCGCAGAAGACGATATCCATCTGTGGAACGGTTTCCTTAAGAATCACGCGCTCTTTTTCCAGAACATCCTCAGAAAGAGAGAGCGCATAGCCACCCTGGCCTACTGCCATTTCTGCAGGAACTCCTGTATCAACAACCTTGGCACCCAAGCTCTTTGCCTGCTCGGCTGCATCAGGCCGGATGTCAGCGGCATAGACAACGGCTCCCAGTCTCTTAGCGGTTGCCAGTGCCTGAAGTCCGCCTACGCCAGTACCGATAATCAGCGCGTTTACAGGTTTAATCATACCTACCGCACAGAAGATTTGTGGAACGAACTTGGACAGCTCGTTGGCAGCAAGTAAAATACCCTTATATCCGGCACAGGTACTCATAGAAGTCAGTGCATCCATGTTCTGCGCTCTGGATATGCGGGGAACACCGTCAAGGGTCAAGCCAATAACGCCTTTCCGTGCCATGTTCTTGATCATTTCGTGATTGACCGGAGCAGCCGGATGGAGGAAGGTAATGAGATATTGACCTTCGTGCATCATATCCACCTCATGGACTCCTTTGGCCTGATTGAATTGCGGTTCCTTTACCTTTAATATAACATCTGCTCTCTCGTAGAGCTCTGCTACATCCACAACCAGCTGTGCGCCGGCTTCTTCATACTGGGAATCGAGGTAGTGGGCACCGACTCCTGCTGATTTCTCAACGAGAACCTCCGCGCCATCTTTTACTAACTTTGCTACTGTCTCCGGAATTGCGGAAACCCGAAGCTCGCCGTGCATAATTTCCTTTGGAATACCGATAATCATGACAATCCCTCCATTTTCTCATTTATGTATATGTGTTAGTTATAAAAGATTCAATGTAAAGGCAAAAACGTCTACAGGTCTTCGGGGAGAACCGTGTATTCGTTCTTAACCGTTGAGAGCACCACCAGGGTTCTGGTCATGGACACCCCTTGGATGCTCTTAATATCGTTCAGCACTTTCTCCAGCGATCCGGTGGAATCCATGACTACCTTCAGGAGAAAATCCGAGTCTCCGGTAATGTAATGACATTCGACAATTTGTTTGTGCGCGATAACACTTGAAATAAAGCTTTCATTATACTTAGGATGATCGAGACTGATCGAAATGAATGCAGATACGTCCTGATTGGTGAGCTTTGAGTCTAGAATCAGGGTGTACTGCTTGATAATTCCCGAATTCTCCATCTTTTTAATACGCTCAATGACAGCGGAGACAGACATATTCACATTATCACCGATTTCGGATGCACTGATTCGAGAGTTTTCCTTCAGTTGGCTCAAAATTTTAATATCAATAGTGTCCATGATCTATCCGTCTCCTGTGATTAAATAATTATATCGTGCTTTTGTCTTCATAGTAGCATAATACAGTAAAATGTAAAGATATTTTGAATAAATCAATAAATATTTCTGCAAAAATGGTTATATGGAAAAATAAGTTGATATTCAAGACCTTGGGAGATGATCGACAGTAAATTTTACGGTGAAAGGGAATAATCCAATAGTAATTTCCGCTATCTCGTTCTTTACCAATACAGACCCAAACCCATAGTCAAGCCAAATTCTAATGTAAGCAGGCCATTTGCCGGCATTTGAGCTTAAAAATATTTTTAGTATTGTAAATAGGCATAGTCAAGCTATATTATAATGTAATTAGACCTATAAAATTAAAAATCAGGATACGCCAGGATGAGTGTGCGTATTAAAAAACCGCAAAGCATTGAAATTATCAGACTATTATAGGATATTTTCGTCTTTTTCAAAAAAAAATAAAATTCCCCTTGCAATCTGTTTTGTCCTGCTATATACTGATAAAGCTTGTGATTGTAACGGTATTTCAAAGTCGCTTAGAACCGATACAATAAATGCGATGAGGTAGGAAGTTACCGTGCTATCGGAGAATTTCTACTGAGAATTGCCCTCTCAAGAAGAGGACGAGGGGATAAAGTCGTGTGATTTCTCCAACAACTAAGGAAACGCACGGCAGGGTGTACCAAGCAAATTCCCCGTACATGCATAGCGAAAACGTACGAAAGCGCCTGTAGACAGGTGTAGCAAGGAGGAAGAAATGAGCGCACAGAAAATCAGAATCAAACTTAAGGCATACGATCATACGGCGTTGGATCAATCGGCAGCTAAGATCGTAGACACAGCAAAGAAGACCGGAGCGGAAGTATCCGGACCGATCCCGCTTCCCACAGAGAGACAGACCGTGACAATCTTGAGAGCGGTCCACAAGTACAAGGACAGCAGGGAGCAGTTCGAGCAGAGAACCCACAAGAGACTGATCGATATCCTTTCCCCATCCACCAAGACCATCGACGCTTTGATGAAACTGGATATGCCGGCGGGCGTGGATATCGAAATCAAGCTGTAAAACGAGACTTGCGCGAGAAAAAAATATGTAAAAGTCTTAGTATGATTGCAGGGAAAAACATCCCGGTAATCCGCTGTAAGAAGGGAGACAGAAAGCATGAAGACAATTTTAGGAAAAAAAATTGGTATGACACAGATTTTTTCCGAAACCGGAGTTATGATTCCGGTTACCGTCATCGAAGCCACCCCCAATGTAGTCACACAGATCAAGACTGTTGAGACTGACGGATACAATGCGGTGCAGATCGGCTTTGAAGATTTGAAGGAGCAGAGAGCAAACAAACCGACCAAGGGTCATTTTACAAAATGGCAGGCTCCTCTGAAAAAGCATTTACAAGAGATTCGACTGGACGAAGGCGAAAGCTATGAGCAAGGCCAAATGATTACCGTTTCTGATTTTGAAGAAGGCAAAAAACTTGATGTCACGGGAACCTCCAAAGGAAAAGGGACTCAAGGCCATATCAAGAGATGGGGACAGTCGAGAGGCCCCATGAGCCACGGTTCCAAGCACCACAGACTAGCCGGTGCCCTGGCAGCCGCTGCCTATCCGGGTAGAGTGTTCAAAGGAAATAAGGCTGCGGGAAGAATGGGAAGAGAGACCATCACCGTTCAAAACGTGGAATTGGTTAAGATCATTGCTGACAGAAACCTGATGCTGGTAAAAGGCGCAGTACCGGGAGGCAAAGGTAGCCTTCTTCGGATCCAGTACGCAGTAAAAGGTCAGGATAAATAGAGGAATCTGACAGAGAGGAGGAAGTCAAATGGCTCAGGTAACAATGTTAAAAATGGACGGCACAGAAGCCGGAAATATTGAATTAAAAGATGATATCTTTGGCATAGAAGTGAACCAGAATGCTGTACATGCAGTTATAGTTAACTACTTGGCAAACCAAAGACAGGGTACACAGTCTGCTAAGACCAGAGGCGATGTCAGAGGCGGCGGCAGAAAACCCTTCAGACAAAAAGGCACAGGCCGCGGCAGACAGGGAAGCAGCACATCCCCCAACCAGATTGGCGGCGGAGTCGTATTTGCACCCAAGCCCAGAGATTACAGATACACCCTTCCCAAGAAGCTGAGACGCTTAGCGATGAAATCAGCTCTTTCCTCAAAGGTAGAGGAGAAGGAAATAATAGTACTTGACAGCCTGAAAATGGATGCACCCAAGACGAAAGAAATGCTGAAAGTATTGGAAAACGTTAAAGCGGCTAAAAAGGCACTGATCATCACAGACATCAAAGATGAAAGCGTGATCCGCTCGGCAGCCAACATCCCCGGTGTGAAAACCACCATGGTCGGAGAGATGAACGTGTACGACATCGTCAATCACGGAAGCCTCATCATAACCAAGGATGCAGTAAACAGAATTGAGGAGGTGTATTCATAATGAAAACCCCTTACGATATTATCGTCAAACCCGTCATCACAGAGAGAAGCATGGATGACGCAGCCAACAAGAGATACACATTCAAAGTGGCCGTAGATGCCAACAAGACGCAGGTAAAGCATGCGGTAGAGGAAATTTTCGGCGTAGATGTTGAAAGAGTAAACATCATGAATGTAAAAGGTAAATTGAAAAGAATGGGAAGAACTATGGGCAGAACGGCGGCTTCTAAAAAGGCCATCGTCATCCTTACCGATAAGAGTAAGGAAATCGAATTCTTCCAAGGTCTATAAGGAGGGACGTTCAATATGGCAATCAGGAAATACAAACCGACCTCTCCCGGCTTAAGGGGAATGACGGTTTCTACCTTTGAAGAGATTACAGCTTCAACTCCGGAAAAGTCCCTTACAGTGACGCTGAAAAAGCATTCCGGAAGAAATTCCAGGGGCAAGATCACCGTTCGTCACAGAGGCGGCGGTTACAGACCCAAGTACAGAATTATCGACTTCAAGCGGGATAAGGATGGAGTACCCGGAAAGGTAGCCACCATCGAGTACGATCCCAACAGAAGTGCAAACATTGCTTTGATCTTCTACGCTGATGGTGAAAAGAGATATATCATCGCACCCAACACCCTGAAGGTTGGCGACACCATTTACTCCGGTGAGGATGCAGACATCCAGGTAGGAAATGCTCTTCCACTACAGAACATTCCGGCTGGTACCGTAATCCACTGCATCGAGATGAAAGCCGGAAAAGGAGCTCAGATGGTTCGGTCTGCAGGAAACGGCGCTCAACTCATGGCCAAGGATGGCGGTTATGCAACAGTGAGATTGCCCTCCGGCGAAATGAGAAAAGTCCGCATCGAGTGCAGAGCTACCATCGGTGAAGTAGGCAATATCGATCATGAAAACATCAAGATCGGAAAAGCCGGAAGAAAAAGACATATGGGAATCCGGCCAACGGTCAGAGGATCTGTAATGAACCCCAATGATCACCCCCACGGCGGTGGTGAAGGAAAGACAGGGATTGGACGCGTAAGCCCCGTAACTCCCTGGGGCAAGCCTACACTGGGTTACAAGACCAGAAAGAAGAAAAAGCACTCAAGTCAATATATCGTAAAGAGACGCAATGAGAAATAAGCGGAGAGGAGGATGAAAACAATATGAGTAGATCACTAAAAAAGGGACCTTATGTAAATGAGAAGTTACTGGCTGCTATCGAAACGATGAACGACGCCAACGATAAAAAAGTTGTCAAGACATGGTCCAGACCATCCACTATTTTTCCGCAGATGGTGGGGCATACGATAGCGGTCCATGATGGAAAGAAACATGTACCGGTATATATAACAGAAGATATGGTAGGACATAGGCTCGGCGAGTTTGCTCCTACGAGAAACTACAGAGGACACGCAGCGGACAGATCCTCAAAAGTGAAGAAAAAGTAAGGGAGGATGCAGAACATGGAAGCGAAAGCAGTTGCAAAGTATGTCAGAATGTCTCCCATCAAGCTGAAACCAATTGCCGATTTGGTAAGAGGAAAAGACTTAAAAGAAGCGCTGACGATACTGAAATTTACCCCGGGCAAAGGCTCCGTGCTGGTTGAGAAAGTAGTCCAATCTGCAGCAGCCAATGCAGAGAACAATCATGATATGAACGTGGATAGGCTCTACGTTGCTGAGGTATATGCCCATCAGGGTCCGACCATGAAGCGGTGGAGAGCAGGCTCTCAGGGCCGTGCATCAATCATCCTCAAGAGAAGCAGCCATATTGGCGTAACGCTTAGAGAAAGAGATTAGGAGGTTTGTTGAATGGGTCAGAAAGTAAATCCGCATGGATTGAGAGTAGGCGTTATTAAAGATTGGAACTCCAAGTGGTATGCAGATAAAAAAGATTTTGCTAACTATCTTGTAGAAGACAAAAAAATAAGAGATTTCATTAAAAAGAGAATATTTGCTGCCGGCGTTTCAAAGATCTTAATTGACAGAGCAGCTAACAACCAGGTCAAAGTCACAGTGTTGACGGCGAAGCCCGGAATGGTCATCGGAAGATCCGGAACCGGCATCGACGAGCTGAAAGCGGAAATCGAAAAGCTCACTGGGAAGACCACTGTCATGAACATCATCGAAGTCAGGAGAACCGATGTGGATGCGCAGCTCACCGCAGAGAGCGTAGCCCAGGCTCTTGAGAGGAGAATATCCTACCGGAGAGCCATGAAGCAGGCCATAGGCAGGACCATGAAAGCCGGAGGCAAAGGAATCAAGATCGTCGTTTCCGGTCGGCTTGGCGGAGCAGAAATTGCCAGAAGTGAAAAGTACAGCGAGGGAAATGTTCCTCTCCATACTCTCAGGTCGGACATCAGTTACGGCTTTGCAGAGGCGGATACACAGTACGGTAAGATCGGTGTGAAGGTTTGGATCAACAACGGGGAAGTCTTGTCCAAAGAGCTTCAAAGCCCGCTGCCGGAAGAAGGCGGTAGGAGCGATGATAGACGCAGAAAGACCGGAGACAAGCGCAGAAGAGATGACAGGGGAAGACGGGACGGAGACCGCAACGACAGACGTGGCGGATATCGCAGAGATGACAAGCCCGAGATGCCCAAGGCTGTGAACCCCAGAAAGCGCAATAAACCTGTTGAGAAACCTGCCAAAGTAGAGACGGCAGAAACTCCGGAAGCACCCGAGACTGTTTCGAAAGAATAGAAATAGAGTATGAAAGGAGGAACAAGCGATGTTAATGCCAAAGCGTGTAAAACGTCGTCGTGTCCATAGAGGAAGAATGAAGGGCGTTGCCACTAAGGGAAACACCATTACCTACGGGACTTTTGGATTAGTTTCCCAAGAATGTGGCTGGATTACCTCGAATCAGATCGAGGCCGCCAGAATCGCTATGACCCGCTCGATTAAAAGAGGCGGAAACGTATATATTAAGATATTTCCTCATAAGCCTGTCACGAAGAAGCCCGCTGAAGTCCGGATGGGATCCGGAAAAGGTGCTCCCGAGTATTGGGTAGCAGTGGTGAAGCCGGGCAGAGTAATGTTTGAGATCGCAGGAGTTACGGAAGAAAAAGACAGAGAAGCTATGAGACTGGCAGCCCACAAGCTCCCGCTTAAATCCAAATTTGCCATCAAAGGCCAGGAAATTGCAGAGGGTGGTGAAGCGTAATGAAACTGGAAAAAATGAGAGAATTGAGCGAATCCGAACTGACGGTGGAAGTGAAAAAGCTGAAGAACGAATTGTTCAACCTACGCTTCCAACAAGTGACCGGCCAGTTGGAGAACCCCATTAAAATGCGTGATGTAAGGAAGGAAATTGCGAGAGCAAAGACCATCTTGAGAGAAAAAGAGCTGAAGAGAGCGGAAGGCTAAAGAAAGGAGGATGTGGTTATGGAAGAGAGAAACAGAAGGAAGGCCAAGGTCGGACTTGTAGTAAGTGATAAAATGGATAAGACCATTGTGGTAGCTGTGGAAGATTTCGTAAGACATTCCCTTTATGGAAAGTCTACGAAACGCACGAAGAACTTCAAAGCTCACGATGAGAACAACGAATGCAATATCGGCGATAAAGTAAGAATTATGGAAACCAGACCTCTATCTAAGGATAAGAGATGGAGACTTGTGAAAGTAATCGAGAAGGTTAAGTAGGAAGGAGGCACCTATCATGATTCAGGTAGAAACAAGAATAAAGGTTGCTGACAATTCCGGCGCTAAGGAGCTATTATGTATCCGTGTCCTAGGTGGTACACGCCGAAAATATGCGGGCATAGGAGATACAATCGTGTGTACGGTTAAAGAAGCAACTCCCGGAGGGGTCATCAAAAAAGGCGAGGTAGTTAGGGCTGTGGTCGTTAGGACAAAACATGGTGCCAGGCGAGTCGATGGAAGTTACGTGAAGTTCGATCAAAATGCAGCCGTAATAATAAAAGAAGATAAAAATCCGGTGGGCACCCGTATTTTCGGACCCGTAGCCAGGGAGCTGAGAGACAAAAGCTTCATGAAGATAGTGTCTCTAGCCCCGGAAGTACTGTAGGAGGTGCGGATGATG
>JBAYOC010000029.1:0-9055 GCA_041678465.1 Anaerovoracaceae bacterium
AAGAAAAGGTGAAGACAGGGCATTAACAGTTAGTGAGATTGCGGTCGAGCTACAGATAACGGTACCATCGGCTACGGTGGCAGTCAATAAGATGGTTAACAAGGGCTATATTACCAAAGAAAAAAGCAACGAAGACGGTCGTGCCGTGATTATCCGGCTTACCCGTGAAGGGGAAAAAATCTTCCGGCTTCATCGCTATATCCATCTAAAACTGGTTAGGGCAGCTGCCCGGGAATTGACCGAAGAAGAAAAGGATACCCTATTAATCGGAGTCCGGCACCTAGACGAATTTTTCAAGCAGAAAATGGCTAAATATGGAGGAATTAATGAGTTTTCGAATCATAGGAACAGGTAGAGCTCACCCGGAGTTCGTATTAAATAATGAAATGTTGTCAGAGATCATTGATACAGACAATGAATGGATTGTTAGCAGAACAGGTATCAACACCAGATATGTAAGTACCCACGAAACGATTACAGAGCTCTCGACAAAAGCAGCTCAACGCGCTTTAGAGAAAGCAGGCCTTACGGGAAAAGACCTGGATCTGATCCTCTGCTCAACAATGAAAGGGGATTATGCCTGCCCTTCACTTGCATGTCTGGTACAGAAGGATATCGATGCAAATTGTCCGGCTGTGGATCTCAATGCGGCATGCTCCGGATTTCTTTATGCCTTGGACCAGGCGGATGCATACATCGCTTCCGGGAAGGCCGAGACGGTGTTGGTCGTCGGCGCTGAAATGATGACCCGACATCTCGATTGGACAGACAGAGGTACCTGTGTACTGTTTGGAGACGGGGCTGGTGCGGTTGTTCTGAAAAAAGGCGATGGTCTGAAATCCATTAAAATCACAGCCAAAGGAGATGACCAGCTATTGGTCATCGGCAACACCTTTTGTCCCAGTCCCTACGGAAAGCAGCCTGAGTTGGACCCTCAGTTTCGCATGAAGGGTGGGGAAGTGTTTAAGTTTGCAGTGACCTCGGTATTGCGGGATGTAAAAGAAGTCATGAAAGCCGCCGGTGTTAAGGTGGAAGATGTGAAAATGCTAATTCCGCACCAGGCCAACTTGAGAGTATTCCAGGCGGCAAAAGATAAACTGGGTTTCACGGATGAACAGTTGGCTATGGGAATCGATCATTACGGAAACACCTCCTCCGCAAGTATACCCCTACTTATGGATGAACTGATGGAGGAAGGCAAGCTGGAGGCAGGAGATATCATTGTTCTGACTGCTTTTGGAGGTGGATTGACTACCGGGGCTTGTGTTATTAAGTTATAAACAAATTTTTATAAAGAAAGTATATGGAGGTAAGAACTATGTCATTTGAGAAGATCGCAGAACTGATTGCAGAGAACAAGGATATGAACGTTGCAGATATTACTATGGAGACAACCTTTGAGGATATGGAGCTGGATTCTCTGGACGTAATCGAAGTTGTTATGTCGATTGAAGAAGCTTTTGGAATCACTTTGGAGATTGAGGACAGCGTCAAAACTGTTGCAGATTTGGTAAAATTGGTCGACAGCCTAGTACAATAATGCACACAGATATCTCGGAAATGGAGCCATAATAGTATGAAAACGATCATAACAGAATTGCTGGGGATCGAATACCCGATCTTACAGGGTGGCATGGCCTGGGTGGCCAATGCCTCCCTGGCGGGAGCCGTGTCAAATGCAGGAGGACTTGGCATAATTGGTGCGGCAAACGCTCCTGTAGAAGTGGTGCGGGAAGAAATCCGAAAGGTCAGGGAACTAACAGATAAGCCATTCGGTGTCAATATCATGCTCATGAGCCCCTTTGTAGATGACATTGCAAAGCTGGTGATAGATGAGAAAATAAAAGTAGTGACTACAGGCGCCGGTCTGCCTTCAAAATACATGAAGGATTGGATCGAAGCCGGTATTATCGTAATTCCTGTGGTACCATCCTGCGGCATGGCAAAGATGGTCCAACGGTCCGGAGCATCTGCCGTTATCGCAGAAGGCGGAGAAGCAGGAGGACATATCGGTGATCTGAATACTATGTCTCTCGTACCTCAAGTACGGGATGCAGTAGATATCCCGGTCATCGCGGCAGGAGGAATCGCAGACGGCAGAGGAATTGCAGCTGCTTTCATGTTAGGTGCATCCGCTGTACAAATGGGAACCCGTTTCCTGGTTGCCAACGAATGTACTATACACAGAACTTATAAAGATAAAATACTTAAATCGAAAGACATTGATACCATGACCACGGGAAGAAAGCTTGGTCATCCGGTGAGGGCATTAAAATCACCTTTTACCAGGGCTTTCCAAAAAAATGAAAATGACACTGCTAAGACTCTTGAGGAATTGGAAGCTTTCGGAGCCGGAGCATTGCGAAAAGCCGTACTTGAAGGCGACGAAAAGGATGGCTGCTTTATGGCAGGCCAAAGCTGCGGATTGGTAAAGAAAGAGCAAACAGCAGTAGAGATTATTCAGGAGCTGATGAAAGAGACGATAGATGCATTCAATGGTGGGCTGCAATGGGTAAAATAGCAATTGTTTTTTCAGGGCAAGGTGCCCAGTACAGCGGAATGGGGAAAGAGTTAGCAGAATGCTCGGAGGCCGCAGCAGAGGTCTTCCAAATGGCAGATCGCCTAAGACCGGGTACTTCCAAGCAATGCTTTGAGGGATCAAAAGAAGAACTCCAGCAAACAGAGAACACACAGCCTTGTCTTTTCAGTGTAGGTTATGCTGCTGCAGCAGCTCTTGAAGAAAAAGGGATTAAAGCGAATTGTACTGCAGGTTTTTCAGCGGGAGAGATAGCCGCTCTGGCTTACGGAGGATGCCTTTCCGTAGAAGATGCTTTTGGCTTTGTTAAGAGAAGAGCACTGGCAATGCAGGAAAGCAACAAAAAGAATCCGGGTACTATGTTTGCAGTATTAGGACTGGACCGTGACCAAGTAATCGCGCTTTGCAGCACCGGAAAGGGTTGGTACCCTGTTAACTTCAATAATGCCACGCAAGTTTCCGTTGCATGTACCGCAGAATCCGCAGAGGGATTCCCAAGTGCTGTGATAGCAGCAGGTGGAAAGCCAATAAAGTTGGCAGTAGGTGCAGGCTTTCACTCACCTTTGATGAATGAAGCCAGAAAGCAGTTGGAAGAGGAGTTCGGCGGTCTGGCCTTTACGGTGAGTAGCACTCCCGTCTATTCCAACTTGACAGCTGAGCCCTACGAAGGATTAGCGCAGCTCTTTCAACAGATCAACTCGCCGGTGCTCTGGCACCCTCTCATTCAGAACATGAGTCGAGATGGTGTAGATACATTCATTGAAGCCGGTCCCGGTAAAACTCTCAGCAATATGATTGCTAAAATTCTACCGGAAGCACGTATCCTAAATGTCGAGGACAAGGAAAGCTTAGAGAAGACAGTGGAGGTTTTACAACATGCTGAGAAATAGAAATGCAGTTATAACAGGCGGAAGCCGGGGAATCGGGCGGGCTATAGCCATGGAGTTTGCCAGAAACGGCGCAAACATCGCTTTGATTTACGGCAACAATCAAGAAGCCATGGAGAAGACAGTCACTGAACTAAAAGCCCTTGGTGTAAATGCGATGGCTTACCAATGCGATGTTAGTTCTTTCGATGAAACCAAGGAAACTGTAGGCAAAATACTTAGCGATTTTTCGCAGATCGATATTCTGGTCAATAATGCGGGGATAACAAAAGACGGATTATTGTTAACCATGGATGAAGACAGCTTTGACCGCGTTGTCGACACCAACTTAAAGGGTAGTTTCAACATGATCCGTCACCTTTACTCCCATATGATGCGGCAGAGGAAGGGGAGAATTATCAATATCTCCTCCGTTTCCGGCCTTATGGGCAATCCGGGACAGGCTAATTATTCCAGTGCCAAGGCAGGGGTCGTCGGGCTCACGAAAACCGTGGCAAAAGAGCTGGCAGGCAGAAACGTAACCTGTAATGCCATCGCTCCCGGGTTTATCGAAACAGACATGACGGGAAGCCTTTCAGACAAAACGAAAAATGCCGCTGTTGAGCTGATTCCATTAAAAAGAATGGGTGGACCGGAAGAAGTGGCTAAACTTGCTGTCTTTCTTGCTTCCGATGACAGCGGTTACATTACCGGTGAAGTGATAAAGATTGACGGGGGGTTATACATTTGAGACGAGTAGCAATAACAGGAATGGGAGTTATATCTCCAATCGGAAATACCATAGAATTGTTTCAGGATAATTTACTTGCAGGAGTTTGCGGCATCGATTATATTACACACTTTGACACAGAAGATTACAAAGTGAAAATAGCTGCAGAAGTAAAGGATTTTAATATAACGGATTATATCGAAAAGAACGAAGCACGCCGCATGGACCTTTACACGCAATATGCTGTAGCAGCAGCAGAACAGGCTGTCGCACAAAGTGGCATAACAGGTGCTGTAGCACCGGAGCGACTGGGTGTTTATGTAGGTTCCGGAATAGGGGGAATGGATACTTTTATTTCCACCACGGAAAAATTCCTAAAGGGGGGATCGAGGAAAGTATCTCCACTTTTCATTCCTATGATGATTTCCAACATGGCGGCGGGAAACATTGCCATCCGCTACAAGGCCATGGGGCCTTGCCTCCCGGTTGTCACTGCCTGCGCCACATCCTCCCATGCTTTAGGGGAGGCCTATCGTGCCATCCGTTTTGGTTATGCGGATGCAATCATAGCAGGAGGAACTGAGGCTGCTATTAATGGCCTTGCTGTTGCCGGATTCACTAACAGTACGGCTCTTTCAACAAGGAACATTCCCAACGATAGCTCTATTCCCTTCGATGCAAGGAGAGACGGCTTCGTAATCGGAGAAGGTGCTGCTGTTGTGATCCTGGAGGAATATGAGCACGCAAAAAGCCGCGGGGCAAAAATATTCGGGGAGATGACAGGCTATGCCAATACCTGTGACGCTTATCATATCACGGCCCCTCATTCGGAAGCAGAGGGAGCGGCCAATGCCATTCGCCTTGCACTGGAAGAAGCAGGCTATACGAAGGAAATGAAGCTGTATTACAATGCTCATGGGACTTCTACTCCTCTGAACGACAAGGCAGAGACGGTGGCTATTAAAAAAGTACTGGGAGATGACACGGCCAAAAAAGTGCACATCAGCAGCACGAAATCCATGACAGGACATATGTTGGGAGCTGCGGGAGCCATTGAAGTCATCGCCTGCGTTACTGCTTTGCAAACCGGAGAGATTCCACCCACTATAGGTTATCAAGAACCGGACCCGAGCTGCGATCTCAACTATACTCCTAACGTAAAAGTCAAAGCTGATGTAGATTTAGCTATTTCCACATCTCTTGGATTTGGTGGCCATAATGCAGCTCTGGTAATAAAGAAAGGGGAATGATGATGAAAACAGCTGATCTGGAAAAGATTCTTCCCCATCGCAAGCCTATGCTGTTACTGGATGATGCCGGTATTGACGAAGCGGGAAACGGAGTGGGAATTTACAATGTTAGAGGGGATGAGTTTTTCCTTCAAGGACATTTCCCGGGGAATCCGGTGGTACCCGGCGTCATTCTCTGTGAAATGATGGCCCAGACCTGTGCTGTGTTGCTGTCAACGGATGCCCAGGGAAAGACCCCCTATTACACCAGTCTGGACAAAGTACGTTTTCGCAACCCGGTGAAGCCGGGAGATCAGGTAAAATTCTTATGTGAAATTACCAAGAGCAAACCACCCTTCATCTTCGCAAAAGGCAAGGGGTATGTCGATGAAAAACTGTGCATTCAAGGTGAATTCTCCTTCGCCATTGTTTGAATAATAAGCATTTGCAATTGAGGTAGGTTCTTCAAACTATATTTGAAGCCAGGCCTCTTTTGCATTATGCCCAATGAGATATAGAATTGCAGCAAACCGCATAAATTGACAATAGGGTAAACTGTGGTAAAATTACAACTATATTTAGGGATTTGGAGAGAAAATAGTGACACAAAAACGTAAAAGAGGCGACAGGCGTGAGGCGTGGAGAGTTCGTAATCTTGACTCCATGCACCAATTCATGCCTTATGTATTGACGAAACGATGTGATTCGGAAGTATACATAAACGAGAAGGTGGATGTAACCGAAGCACTAAAGTACATAGCCGAAAAGAATCAAAAAGAAACGGACTACAAGCTGACTCTGTTCCACCTGATTTTAGCAGCTTTCTCTAAAACTATTATCCACAGACCATACCTGAATCGATTTATCTCCGGCAGGAGATATTATGAGAGATATAAGGTGAGCCTCTCCTTCGTCATAAAGAAAAAGTTTTCGGACAAAGGCGAAGAGAGTGTGATGATTTTATTGACGGATAAGGATTCTACCCTAGACCAAATCAGTCGAAAGGTTTCAGAAACTGTGCATGAAGTCAGAGAAACCGGGGGTAATAACCTGGATGCGATTCTTGATTTTCTTGTAAAACTTCCCAGACCCGTACTTAGGGTCTTTGCAAGCCTTCTGAACTTATTAGAATATCATAGCCGCATGCCTAAATTTTTGGAAGATGTAGATCCTTATTATACGACGGTATTGATTGCCAACCTGGGCAGTATTAAATGTGGCGCACCCTACCATCATCTGGCGGAATACGGTACGAATTCCGTTATGGTTACGGTGGGGGAGATACATAAGGAAAACGTGATAGACAGTGAAGGAAACTCCCGTGTAAGAGATATTGTGGAAATTGGCATCACTATCGATGAGAGAATAGGAGACGGCTTTTACTTTGCAAAGTCAATCAAGCTGTTGAAATATCTTATAAATAATCCCGTACTGCTAGAGGCGCAGTTTAAGGAAGAGGTGAAATACGATGACTAAAGCTCCATGGCTTGATTTTTACGATTCGGTTCCCCGGAATCTGGTCTATCCGGATGGTTCTATGTTCCAGATGGTGGAAGAGACGATGGAAAAATATCCGGACTACATCGCCTACGACTTTCTGGGCACAAAGGCAACCTATTCACAGTTTACAGAAGAGGTTCACAGGTGTGCAAAGGCGCTTAAGGAGTTAGGGATCAAGGAAGGTGACCGCGTTACAATCTGCCTGCCTAATGTTCCTCAGGCTGTTATCATGTTCTATGCCGTCAATATGATCGGAGCAATCTCCAACATGATTCATCCTCTATCATCGGAAGGGGAAATTCAATTTTATTTACAGGACTCAAACAGCGTCGCTGCCATTACTCTGGATGCTTTCTACGGTAAATTTGAGAGCGTATTAAAAGATACGAATGTCAAATATCTGATAATAACCAGTATTAAAGATAAATTAAACACCATAAAAAGAATCGGGTTCAATCTGACAAAAGGCCGAAAGATCAAGCCAATACCCAGGGATTCAGATGTAATCAACTGGAATGCATTTTTGAAAGCAGGAGACAAATACAAGTTGGAATACATGGCCTCGCGGAAGGGTAGCGACCCTGCAGTTATACTTTACAGCGGAGGAACTACGGGTACGACGAAAGGCATTCTCCTCACGAACCTGAACTTCAACGCCCTTGCTATGCAAACCACTGCTATGGGTGACTGTCTGTATCCCGGTGGGTCTATGCTTTCCATAATGCCGGTGTTTCATGGCTTCGGACTGGGAATCGGGATTCATACCATGCTTATCAATGGCTGCAAATGCATTTTGATTCCTGCATTCAGTGCGCAGACTTTCGGGACCCTGTTGAAAAAGAACCAACCCAACTTTATTGCAGGTGTACCTACCTTATATGAGGCTTTGTTGAAGAGCGATAAAATTAAGGGTGTTGATTTGAGCTGTCTGAAAGGAGTGTTTAGTGGAGGCGATTCCCTTTCCATCGAGCTGAAAAAGAAAGTGGATAGATTCCTGGAAGAACATGGCGCTACGGTGCAGATCCGGGAAGGATATGGTATGACAGAATCCGTTACGGCCAGCTGTTTGACACCCAAAAACTATGCACGGGAAGGAAGCACCGGTCTGCCTTTCCCCGACACTTACTACAAAATAGTGAAGCCGAATACACAAGAGGAAGTCCTTTACGGTACAGAAGGTGAAATCTGTGTCAACGGACCTACAGTGATGCTGGGCTATGTAGGCAATCCAAAGGAAACTGCCCACACGCTTCAAATTCATCCCGATGGACTCACCTGGTTGCATACCGGTGATTTAGGCTATATCGATGAAGATGGTTTTGTCTATTTCAAACAGCGCTTAAAAAGGATGATTATCTCTTCCGGATACTCCATCTATCCGTCCCAGCTGGAGAACATTATCGACGCCCATGAGGCTGTTCTCATGTCCACTGTGATTGGCGTGGATGATCCCTATAAAATCCAAAAAGTAAAAGCATTTGTAGTTTTGAGGCCGAATGTCTCCCCGACACAAGCAGTGAAAGACGGCATTCGAGAGCATTGCGAGAAGAATATAGCGAAATACGCCATGCCATACGAATTTGAGTATCGTGAATCCCTACCAAAGACCTTGGTGGGGAAGGTAGCCTATACGATTTTGGAAGCGGAAGAAAAAGAAAAGCAAAACAAGTAAGAGAAAATGAGGATGGACCCCAATGAACAATAAGCTGATTACAATTCCTCTTGAAGATGTTTTTCCAGCAGCAGAGCGCTACTTTCTATCTACAGCAGGACTTAACAGAGAGAACGAAAAACACATGCGAATGTGGAAACAGGCCCTTGAGATCTATGAAGAAATTCGCAAAAAAGCGGAAATAAAAGTACTAATCCATTATTTAATCCCTGAGAAAGCCGATGGACGGGATTTGTATTTTCATGATGTGAAGATTAGCTGCAACGCTTTTGAAAGAGTGGGTCTCGACAATGTGAACGGCGCCTATTTTTACCTGATTACTGCCGGTGAAGCGCAAACGGACAGCGAACAGGTAATCCATCAACTTTATGGTGATATCTGGGGAACCAGTCTGGTAGATGCCGCAAGGGAAATGATTCGGGAGAAGATTGCTTTTATTGATAGAGACAAAGATGAGAACAGCATACTATCCGATTCCTTTGGCCCTGGGTATTATGGGATGGGGCTTCTGCAGACTGCCGA
>JBAYOC010000030.1:0-8979 GCA_041678465.1 Anaerovoracaceae bacterium
ATCGTGAAAGAACTGATGGAAAACGGTTACTACCTGAAATCGGACAGCTTCAAACCTGATCAAACCATCACCCAAATAGAATTTTTCCGTTATATTTTTATCCCGGAAACGCGGTATTACGATGATGATGGGCTTTATGAAATGCTGGAAAATAGAGGCATTCTAAAGGATGGAGAAGGAGCTCCCGAATCGCAGCTTACCAGACAGGATGCAGCGAAATTCCTAATTCGTTATTTAGGTCTCGGCCTCGCGGGTGAGCGTCCGGAAATTTACCTAAGCAAATATAAGGATCAAGTGGAAACGCAGTACAAGGGCTACGCTGCACTCTGTTATGGACTGGGCATTATGCGCGGAGATGACAAAGGCAGATTCAACGGGGAAAAAACCATGACAAAGGCAGAAGCAGCTTCTGCGATCTACAACATGATGAAGATAAAGTAGAGCTTAGTGCCTGCAAATAGAAAATTACTCGTAAGTACAAAAGGAGTCAAATAGTTGATTCCTTTTGTTTTTTTGTCAGCCATATGGAGCAAATTTACAGTACTTAATTCCTCCTGCAAATAGATGTTTTATCTCATGGGTTTACTGGTAGCCTATATATATATGTAGAAACTTGTTTACAGACGCAATATTACCATGCTATAATTACGCTTATCAAACCCAGGAGGACCCGGCATTAATGAAATTAGGCATCGACATAGGATCCACGACAATTAAATTGATTCTCCTCGATTTGGAGAATCAAGTTTTATATAAAAGGTATGAGAGGCACATGTCCAATGTCTTTGAGAAATTTGAAGAGATGATCAAAGACCTGATAGCACTCTACACCGAAATAAGTTGTACAGTTACGATTACCGGTTCCGGTGGACTGGCACTTTCCAATCTGCTGGGAATACACTTTGAGCAGGAAGTCATTGCCTGCAGTGCTGCCGTTGAGCGATACATACCTGAGACTGACGTGGCAATCGAGCTGGGCGGAGAAGATGCAAAGATTACTTTCTACGGGCCTTCAATAGAGCAACGGATGAACGGTACCTGTGCCGGAGGGACAGGAGCTTTCATCGATCAGATGGCTGTGCTGCTTTCAACAGATGCGGCAGGTCTTAATGAGAGTGCTAAAAAACACAAACTGGTCTATCCCATCGCAGCACGCTGCGGTGTTTTCGCGAAAACAGATATTCAACCGTTGATCAACGAAGGAGCAGATATCGCGGATCTTGCTGCATCCATTTTTCAGGCTGTGGTCAATCAGACGATCAGTGGGCTGGCCTGCGGTCGCACCATCAAAGGAAATGTCGCATTTCTCGGCGGACCCTTGTCCTTTTTATCTGAACTGAGACAACGTTTTATTGAGACTTTGGAACTGACTGAGGAACAGGTGATTTTTCCTGCAGACTCTGAATATTTTGTTGCCATCGGCGCTGCCTTACTCTCAAAAAAGGGAGAGCCCAGAGAACTAAGAACGATTTTGAACTCAATGAAAAGAGCGGATGAGCGTCAATTGGAAGCCAGCAAGCATTTACCTCCACTCTTCAGAGACGAAGAGGAGTATGCAGATTTCAAAACGAGGCATGAAAAGGATCGAATCAAAAGAAGAAAACTGTCAGAAGCAAAAGGCCGACTCTTTCTTGGTATTGATGCAGGATCAACTACAACAAAGGCTGCGCTCATTGATGAGGAGAAATATCTTCTATATTCCTTCTATAGAAGCAACGAAGGCAAGCCGTTAGATGCTGTATTGGAAATGCTGCATCAGCTTTCTGACTTAATACCCCCGAGTGCATATATCGGGAAATCCACTGTTACAGGCTACGGCGAAGGCTTGGTTCGTGCTGGTTTTTCTGTGGATCTGGGTGAAATAGAAACCATGGCACATTACAAAGCCGCAGAAGAATTCCTGCCCGGAGTAGACTTTATACTGGATATCGGCGGACAGGACATGAAGTGTATGAAGATCAAAGACAATGCGATCTATAATATCATGCTCAACGAAGCTTGTTCTTCCGGATGCGGGTCCTTTTTGGAGACTTATGCCAAGTCTGTGGAAATGGACGTTGCCGACTTTGCCGAAGAGGCACTCTTTGCAGAGAATCCTGTCGACCTGGGAACCAGATGCACTGTCTTCATGAACTCCAAGGTGAAGCAGGCACAAAAAGAAGGCGCAACCATTGGTGATATTTCCGCCGGCTTGTCCTATTCTGTCATAAGAAATGCTTTGTACAAAGTTATCAAGCTTCGGAATTCCGATGAAGCAGGGGAGAGGGTCGTCGTACAAGGTGGAACGTTCCTGAACGATGCTGTACTTCGAAGCGTAGAAAGAATTGTAGGAAAAGAAGTCGTTCGACCGGATATCGCGGGCATCATGGGTGCTTACGGTGCTGCATTGATCGCCTTGTCGCATCATGAGGAAGGTGAATGTTCCGCTATTACTCCCAAGGAGGAGTTAGATGCTTTTACCGTAGAAAACACTCATACCAGGTGCAAAGGCTGTGAAAACAACTGCCTGCTTACCGTCAACAAATTTAACGACGGCAGCAGGTTCATAACAGGCAATCGCTGTGAGAGAGGTGCCGGTAAAGACAGCTCGGATAAGAAGCTACCTAATATCTTTGAATATAAGTTCAAAAGGCTCTTCCAATACGAACCTCTCTCTGTGGATCAGGCTGTCCGAGGAGAGATTGGAATACCCCGGGTATTGAATATGTATGAGAACTACCCCTTCTGGTTTACACTATTCACAGAACTGGGGTTTCGCGTTGTCCTTTCTCCCGTTTCCACAAAGAAACTCTACGAATCAGGGATGGAGACAATCGCTTCCGATACAGCATGCTATCCGGCCAAGATCGTGCACGGCCATGTTAAATGGCTGGCACAGCAGGGTGTTAAGACAATATTCTATCCCGGCATCAACCACGAATCTGTTGAAGATGAGACTGCACCGAATCACTATAACTGTCCCATTGTGGCCACTTATCCCGAGGCTATTTCCGGCAATATGAAAGATGTTTTAGAAGAAAACGGTTCAGAACTCCTGCATCCGTTTTTACCCTATGATATCGATTCAAGGTTAATAAAGAGGCTTTATGGAATCTTTGAGGAGCAGGGCATCCATAAGAGCGAGATTAAAGCCGCCGTGGCAAAGGCAAGCGCGGAAGACCGCGCATTTAAAGAAGATATCCGGCAACAGGGGGAGATTACCCTGGCGTTGATAAAGAAACTGGGAATCAAGGGCGTAATCTTAGCCGGCAGACCCTATCATCTGGACCCGGAAATCAACCATGGCATTGATAAAATGATTAACTCTTATGATATGGCTGTGCTCACAGAGGATTCCGTAAGCCATCTTGCTGATTTTCAAAGACCTGTTCGGGTTCTGGATCAATGGATGTACCATTCAAGATTGTATAAAGCTGCAGAAGTGGCAGGGGACCATGAGGAGTTGGAACTCGTCCAACTCAACTCGTTCGGGTGTGGCCTGGATGCGGTGACGACGGAACAGGTAGAAGAATTGCTTCGCAATCGCAATAAACTGTATACGGTTCTGAAGATTGACGAGGGTTCCAATCTGGGCGCGGCTCGGATCCGAATACGCTCCTTACGGGCGGCTATGAACGAGCGGGCGAAAAATGTAATCAAACCGGTACCTTTTTCGAAGCCATTCGAGAGAGTATACTTCACAAAGGACATGAAGTCGGACTACACTTTGTTGGTACCTCAGATGTCCCCAATTCACTTCCAGTTTATCGAGACTGCCTTGCGTGAAGAAGGGTATAAGGCGGTGCTCATGCCCTCCGTGAGTAAAAATGCGGTAGAGCAGGGACTTCGCTACATCAATAACGATGTATGTTATCCTACTATAGTGACGCTGGGACAGGTCATAGATGAACTGAAATCCGGCAAGCATGACCTGAATCGTACGGCCGTGGTGCTTTCCCAGACCGGAGGACAATGCCGCGCCAGCAACTATATACCTCTCCTGAGAAAAGCACTGGTGGACCTCAAGATGGAACAGGTGCCGGTAATTTCTTTCAGTTGGACCGGTTTAGAAACAAATCCGGGATTTCCTATTACACCGAGCTTGCTCAAGAGGGGAGGCATGTCTCTACTATATGGTGACGTGATGATGCGTGTGCTCTACGCCACGAGGCCTTACGAAGTGGAGCCGGGTTCAGCCAATGCCCTTGCAGAAAAATGGGCTACCATTGCTCTTGAGAACGTCAAAGATGGAAGCCTGAGAACCTTGCGAAAAAACATCAGACAGATGATACAGGATTTCGATGAACTGCCACTCAGGGATATTCGAAAGCCCAAAGTGGGAATCGTAGGGGAAATCCTTGTAAAGTACCATCCTATGGCAAACAACGACATAGTCGGCGTTATCGAAAACGAAGGCGGGGAAGCGGTTGTTCTTGAACTGATGGACTTCTTCCTATATGGGATGTACAGCAAAAAGTATAACCTCCTGGAGCTGTCGGGGGATTTTTGGACGATGCTGAAAAACGAGTTATCCATTCTCGTTATTGAACGGTTCCGTTCGGATTCGCGAAAAGCATTGAATAGAAGCAAACGCTTTCACGGCCCGGCACACATTCGGGATACTGCAGAGAAAGCAAAAAAGGTAACTTCCCTCGGCAATCAATGCGGAGAGGGGTGGCTCCTCACAGGAGAGATGGTAGAGCTCCTTGACAGCGGTGTGACCAACATCGTCTGCCTTCAGCCCTTTGCATGCCTGCCTAACCACGTGACGGGAAAAGGCATGATTAAGCCGCTTCGGAGTTACAATCCTAAAGCGAACATTGCCGCTATTGACTACGATCCCGGTGCCAGCGATGTAAATCAATTAAACCGGATCAAACTGATGATGGCAACTGCCTTCAAACACATGGAATTGGATGAACCCCCGCCAATCTTGTAATATATGCATTTTTTTGGTAACCTATTGGTGTAGGAAGAGGAGGCCTTGCTGTTATCGTCGTTTAGACGAATACAAGGCGTTGATTTGCGTATAGAGCAGGAGGTAAGACTATGGGAAGACACGGAACGATAGCGGGCAGGAAGGCTGCCCAGGATGCAAAGCGGGGACAGATATTTACCAAGTATGCAAGAGCAATTTCTGTTGCGGCGAAGTCTGGAGGAGATCCTGAATATAATATTGCATTAAAACACGCCATTGACAAAGCGAAAGGTATTAACATGCCTAACGACAACATCAACCGGGCCATTCAAAAGGGGACCGGGGAACTGGGCGGAGATGCTTATGAGCAGGGAATGTTTGAAGGCTATGGACCGGGTGGAGTCGCGGTAATCGTGGACGTGCTGACGGATAACAAGAACAGGACCGCTTCTTCAATCAAGCATGCATTTGACAAGCATGGCGGAAATCTCGGCGTTCCGGGATGCGTATCCTACATGTTCGAAAGAAAAGGTATCTTATTGATTGAAAAAATAGATGCCATCGATGAAGACTCGCTGATGGAAGCCGCACTGGATGCGGGCGCGGAAGATGTTCTCATTCATGATGATAGTTTTGAGGTGCAAACTTTGCCGGAAGACTTTGACGCGGTGTCGGATGCTTTGAAGCTGGCTGGATATGATTTTGTGGATGCGGATGTGGAGTTTGTTCCTTCTATGGAAGCGACGCCCGAAGAGTCAGATATGAAAAGCCTGAGAAAAATGATCGATATGCTCGAAGAAAATGACGATGTTCAAAAAGTATCCCACAATAGTGCGGTTTCTCTCGACGAAGAATAAGGTATATGAAGAATTTTCTAAAATCCTTTTTCTCTATGAACTTGATTCCAAAGTATTCAAGTGCTATAATTAAATCAATCCAATAAGGACAGTATTTATTTATGAAAACATTGTCAGCATAAGGACAAGGAAACCCATCATACTAATAACTAAGATCCTGAGGTGTTCGTTAAGGTTTTGTAATTTAACCTACAGTTAGTTCACGGGACTTCGCGTTTCCGTCGCCTATGTCAAGCCTCCTTTGAGTGGAAGACAGAAGCAGGAATAGAAAACCCACCTATCATAGGATAGGTTGTGAATTTGAAACCTGACGACACATTCGGGATTTTTTATTATCTTCCCCTATGATCTCGAATATATAAAATGTTCTGAAAATAATTGCAAATACTCTTGTTTTTCCCCTATCTACATTATAAGATAAAATTGTTATAAGAAAAATATGTAATTTCGGCACGCTTGGGCCGCCCATAAATAATTGTTTTCAATTTTTAATTTTATCGGGAAGGGGGATAGGGGTACTATAGCAATCATAATAAATCCATATTATTAAGGAGGTATTGTCATGTCACAAGAAACAAAATCAGTAAAGTACGCGACATCCTTCAAGGAACAGTTCACGGTGAGGGGTATGATCATCGGATCTGTGGGAGCTATCATTCTAACCATGAGCTCCATGTTCGTGGCCTTGAAGCTGGGTGCCTTGCCCTGGCCCATCATGTTCGTTGCCCTGGTGTCCATGTTTGCACTGAAAGCCTTTGGAAACACCAACATCAACGAGATAAACGTAGCGCATACAGCAATGTCAGCAGGAGCTATGGTAGCAGGAGGCTTAGCCTTTACGCTACCGGGAATCTGGATGTTGAACCCGGATGCGGAAATCAGTGCTGTTGCACTGGTAGTTGTTACTCTGGGTGGCGTAATTTTAGGTTTGATATTCACAGCACTTTTCCGTAAATATTTTGTTGAAGTTAAAGAACTCCCTTATCCTATGGGGCAGGCAGCTGCAGATACCCTAATCGTTGGAGACGAAGGAGGAAAAAAAGCAGGCACTTTATTCGCATCTCTTGGTATAGCAGCTGTATTTACAGTGCTGAGAGACTGGTTTGGAACATTCGGCGGCGGTGTTGTGTGGTTTAAGAAAATGATGCCGTTTGGGTCTTTGGGAGGTATGTGGCTTTCTCTCATGTTGGTTGCCGTTGGCTTCATAGTAGGTCCGGTATTCATCGGTGTATGGTTCCTGGGCGCTATCATCGGCGATTTTGGAATCCTCATAGGTGGCCAGATGGCAGGACTCTGGGATGCGGCAACAGCTGCCAGCATTAAATCCTCTCTGGGAATCGGCCTGATGGTAGGAACGGGCATCGGTATTATCATCAAAGGCATCCTGCCGAAAGCAAAAGAAATCTTTGGCCCGATGTTTAAAAAAGGTGGAGTCGGTGGCGGGATGATATCCCTCAGATGGGCTCCTATCGTCATGGTAATCCTGGCCTTTGTCTTTACCTTTTTGGCAGATATGGGTATTGTCGCTTCCATCTGCACGATTATCGGCGTATGGCTGGCTACGGCTATGTCTTCACAGTGCGTAGGCCAATCGGGTATCAACCCCATGGAAATCTTCGGCATCATCGTGCTCCTGGCAACAAAAGCCGTATCCACCATCGGACAGACAGAAGCGTTCTTCGTAGCGGCTATCGTGGCAGTGGCCTGCGGTCTTGTAGGCGATGTCATGAACGACTTCAAGGCAGGATACATATTGAAATCCGACCCGAAAGCCCAGTGGCTGGGTGAAGTAATCGGCGGTATCCTAGGCGCTTTCGTCTCCGTTATAGTGCTTCTGGTAATCTTAAAGGCCTATGGGCCGGCTGCCTTCGGCAATCCGGATATGTTCCCGGCGCCTCAGGCAAGCGCTGTCGCGGCTATGGTAGGCGGTATCTCCCATGTTCCCGCATTTGTCATCGGATTGATCGTAGCTATCATACTTTATATCGTGAACTTCCCAGTCATGACTCTGGGGCTGGGCGTTTATCTGCCCTTCTACCTTTCCATGACGGCGTTTGTCGGCGGTGCACTGCGGTACATCGTTATGAAAGGCGCTCCCAAATTTGAGGAAAGCGGCAATGGTCAGATTATTGCAGCCGGCCTTCTGGGCGGAGAGGCTGTTGTGGGCGTCATAATTGCTCTGATTCAAGCTGTTACAATCATGCAGTCTCTATAAAACCTGCACAATCCAATGGGCGGGGCTCTGCTCCGCCCGCAAATTATAAAAACGTAGGGCGGACTTTGCTCCGCTTGCTCTTTTCGTAAGAGGAGGGACAAAATGAAAGAAGTTAGCATTACGGACATCAAAGGCATCAAAGTAGGACATGCCCAAGATGTGGAAGGTGGCACAGGCTGCACTGTCATACTCTCTGAGGACGGTGCTTTTGCCGGTGTTGATGTGAGAGGAGGAGGTCCCGCTTCAAGGGAAACGGAACTTCTGAAACCTGTTAATATGGTAGAGCAGATCCATGCAGTTATGTTGTCCGGAGGAAGCGCCTACGGCTTGGATGCCGGATCCGGCGCAATGCAGTACCTGGAAGAGAATGGAAGGGGCTTTGATGTAGGAGTGGGCGTAGTTCCCATCGTCTGCGGTGCCTCTCTGTTCGATCTGGTGGTCGGAGACCCAAAATGTAGACCGGATAAGGCAATGGGCTATCAAGCCTGCCTGAACGCATCTTCTGAAAAACCTTTGGAAGGCAACGTTGGCGCAGGTACCGGTGCAACGGTCGGTAAATTTCTGGGGATGGAATACATGATGAAGAGCGGCCTTGGCATCTATGCGGTTCAAATGGGTGAGTGGATTATCGGAGCCATTGTGGCAGTCAATGCCCTGGGTGACGTGGTGGATGTTGACACGGGAAATCGCATAGCGGGTATCTTGAATAAAGACAAGACTGCCATATACAATACAGAGAAGACCATTTACGAGGAGTACGATAAAAATAGAAATGTATTCAGCGGAAATACTACGATCGGCTGTGTTGTTACCAATGCCAAATTGACGAAAACACAGGCGACTAAGGTCGCTTCTATAGCGCACAACGGCTTCGCAAGAGCGATTCGCCCCGTACACACTATGGCAGATGGGGATACGATTTTCGTCCTTTCAACGGGAGAAACCGAAGTCATGCCGGACGCAGTAGGCGCCCTGGCAGCGGATGTAATGGCAAAAGCCATCAACCGCGC
>JBAYOC010000031.1:0-8901 GCA_041678465.1 Anaerovoracaceae bacterium
ATGATTTGGATCAACTGTATCTTTACCTGCGAAATTACGTGGAACAAAATAACCTGCAAACATCCGTACAGGTGGAGAAAAGTGAAAATGTGGTATACGTCAGATTCATGTCTTCCTTGTTCTTTGAACCCGACCGCGCAGTGCTTAAAGCGGGAGGAAGGGTTATCCTGGAGCATGTGGGCGAAGCTTTGACTCAGGTAGAAAAAATTGCACGATTTATCCGTATTGACGGACATACAGCCGAGGCCAGCCGAGGTAACGACACGGTAAACAACAGAGATCTTTCGACGGAGAGGGCCAATGAAGTTCTAAAGTATCTGGAAGAGAACCATATCAATGAAGTCGCTAAGCTCTATGCCGTCGGATATGGTTTACACAGGCCGGTTGCGCCCAATGATTCCGAAGAAAATCGAGCAAAGAACAGGCGAGTAGAAATCCTTGTGGGAAAAAATGACCCCCTGCAGGAAGAACTGGAAATGATCTACGAATTGGGAAATTAAGGAGGTGAGGATATGGCAGAAATTCTTTCGCAAAGTCAGATAGATATGCTCTTAAATAACCTGACTCGTGAAGCGTCAGAGGAGAGTATACCCGAAAGGGGAGGCAGCAAAAAAATAAGGGAATACGACTTCAGGAGCCCCAAGCATTTTACAAGAGAACAGCTGAAGCTGTTATTTAGCATCTACGAGAATTATGCCAGGATTCTATCCTCCTATGCCACAGGAGTACTGCAGACATATTGCTCCATTGAAATAGTTGAGGTAGAAGAGCAACAATATTACGAGTTCAATAATGCTCTCCCGGACTCTGTGCTCATGGGTCTTATCGACCTTGCTGTAAAGGATACGGAGAGAGATGAAGATCTGGTCCTCATGGATGTGTCCAAGGATATTGGATACTGCGTGATTGACAGACTGTTGGGAGGCTCCGGGGTACCTTTGGAAGCGGACAGAGAGTACTCGGACATCGAGCTTGGGCTGCTTGAGCACTTTATCAAGGGTATGGTCAACCTGATGAAAAACGTCTGGTTTGATCAGGTGGAAATGGCACCCTGGCTCATGAAGACGGAGACAAATTCCAGGATCATCCAGGGAATCAGTGCTGATGAGAATGTTGTGATAATAGTTATGAACTTTCTGCTCAACGAAACGCAAGGGAAGCTGAATATTTGCATTCCGGCAATTACATTGGACATGTTATTCAAAAAAAAGACCATTCAGAGCAAAAAAAACATGAGAAAGAGCGATCATCTTTCAGAAGCGCAAAGGAGGGCGGATATCATTAAGGAAATTAGTAAGTCCGAACTTGAAATAACAGGGGTTTTAGGTACCGCGGAGGTACTTTTGAAAGAATTGATGGATTTGGAGGTTGGCGATATCATTAAGCTGAACAAAGCGGCGGGAGCCATGATAGACCTGGTCGTTGAAGAGACTACCTGGTTTAGGGGTAATATGGGAATCTCCAATAAGAAGCGAGCAAGTATGATACAAGAAACTTTACATAAAGGAGTGACTCTATAAGATGGCGAACTTAACCAACCAAACCCAATTATCTGAAATGGAGGCTGATATCATTGGCGAAGTCATGAATATCAGCATGGGGGCAGCGGCCACCGCGATGTCCACAATATTAGATAAAAAAGTCAGCATTACAACCCCTCGAGTGGAGACGTCAAGGATCGAGGATTATAACTACTCACATCTCGAGCCCGTTTTAGGAGTGCTGATTAAGTACATAGAAGGAATCGGCGGTTTCAATATGCTGCTGCTGAAAGTGGATGATTTTAAGAACATCCTTTCCCACCTGCTGTCCGTTGACCACAGCGAACTGGACGAGTTCGATGAAATCAGCATGAGCGCCATTTGCGAAATCATGAACCAGATGATGGGGTCTGCAGCCAGTGCATTGGCCTCTTTTCTCGGAACCAAGATCAACATATCCCCACCGGAGGTTTTGGATACGGCCGACAGCAGCAAGATACGAGGGCAATTTACTTCTGAAGGTGGCTACATCGTAAGCATTCGGTTTGATATCAATATAGAAGGCTTGGTAAACAGTGAATTTGTCAGTATTATGGAGCTCCATTTAGCCAAGGAGATCAGCGCAATGTCTCTTGGAGAAAACCAGGTCATCCATGAACAAGAGCAGCCTGTGAAAGGAGAAGGTCACATGGTAAGCAATCCTATTCCCGTGGCCGCAGAACCTGCCCCGAAAGAACAGGTACAAGCAGTGCCATATACCTATCCCGAACTTGCGCCTGAGAACCCTCCGGAGCCCAAGCCAAGTGAAGGGAACCTGGATTTAATCATGTCGGTACCGGTACAAATCACAGTTGAACTGGGGAAAACTAAGCGAAAGATAAAGGATATCGCCGAGTTTGCCCCGGGTAACATAGTGGAGTTGGATCGGCAGGCCGGAGATCAGGTGGATATTGTCGCCAACGGCAGGCTGATCGCAAGAGGAGACGTAGTGGTAGTGGACGACAACTACAGTGTAAGAATCACAGAGATTATGAAAGCAATGGATAATCTCACCAACACCAAATAATTTTTTCTGCAAGAGAGGTACATAGAATGACAAAGATTTTGATTGTGGATGACGCTGCATTTATGAGGATGATGATTAAGGAAAATCTGAAGAAAGCCGGCTATACGGATTTCGTAGAGGCAAGCGACGGAGAACAGGCCATCATGAAATATGAAGAGGAGAAGCCGGGTATCGTGTTACTGGATATCACTATGCCTGTCATGGATGGCATCCAGGTACTGCATAAAATTAAGGAGAAGGATCCGGATGCTAAGGTGGTTATGTGCTCAGCCATGGGACAGGAAGGGATGGTAGTAGAAGCCATCAAGTTGGGAGCACTGGACTTTATCGTAAAACCATTTAAGCCGGAAAGGCTGGTTCAGACAGTAAAGAACGCGATTGGATAGTAGGAGGAAACGACAAAGTGATTGAAGATATTCTCTCCATGTTTCTCGCCTTGATAGGAATTGTATGTGTCATTCTGTTGACCTACTATGCCAGCAAGTGGTATGCGAGGAAAATGGGCACCATCGCCGGAGGAAAGCATATACGCATCGTAGATCGGCTCATGATTAGCAAGACCGGATCCGTTCTGATCATTGATATAGAAGGAACCCAATATTTGATTGGGGCCAACGATCACAGCATCCAAATTATGAAAGAGCTTGCAGAGCCCATTGATCTTCTGAGTGCCGAAAACGTAGCCGAAGGTGGTGCCTTTAAGAGCTTCAAATCCTATTTACATAAAGGAAAAGATAATGATTGATATCATGATTAACGGTGAAGGCTCCGACATAGTCAAGATAATTATAATTTTGACCCTGATCAGCGTTGCCCCCTTTATGTTGCTGATGATGACGTGCTTTGCGAGAATCGTTATCGTTTTTTCCTTCCTACGAAATGCGCTGGGTCTGCAGCAGACTCCTCCCAACCAGGTGTTGATCGGATTAGCTTTATTTATTACTTTTTTTATTATGGCGCCGGTGGTAGAGCAGATAAATGATACAGCCTACCAGCCATATAACGAGGGGCAAATAGAGACCCAGGAGTTTTTGGACCGTGCCTCTATACCCCTTAAAGAATTTATGCTGAAGCAAACTACTTTGGGAGAAGTAGAGCTATATAAAGAGCTTTCGTCAGGAAGCGATTTGCAGAACATAAACCCTCAGGATCTGCCTATGAGCATCGTAGTGCCGGCATTTGTTACCAGCGAACTTAAGAGGGCGTTTATCATAGGATTTCTGCTATTTATACCATTTTTGATCATCGATATGGTGGTAGCCAGCACATTGATGTCCATGGGAATCATCATGCTACCTCCGGTCATGATTTCTCTGCCTTTCAAGATCATGCTGTTCGTGGTTGTGGATGGCTGGAGCCTTTTGATCAAAACATTGGTCATGACCTATAATTGAAAAACTGAGAAACAGAGAAAAGGAATCAGAACATTGGATGCAATGCAGCTTTCAGAAATCTTCAGAGATGCAGTCATAACCGGCCTTAAGGTCGGGGGGCCAATCCTGCTTGTGAGCATTTTGGTCGGTCTGTTCATTTCCATCATCCAGGCAGCCACTTCCATTAACGAACAGACCATGACCTTTGTGCCGAAGTTAGTGGTGATCGGAATTGTGTTGATTATTGCAGGAAGCTGGATGTTGCAACAGATGGTAGACTTTGTTCACCGCACTTTTGAATTTATCGCAACCACTATATGACCGGGCATAAGGCCTGCAGCAGTTTCCGCAAAGGGTGAAAATGGTTACGTTAAACTTTAATGATTATTTGATATTTTTGTTTGTGAGCTGCAGGATGACAGGGGTGGTTTTTTTCAACCCTATTTTTGGGAGACGGAATATCCCCGGAATCGTCAAGGTTGGCCTGGCAATGGGAATAGCTTTAAGTGCTACTTACGAGCTGTTGCATGTATCCCTAGTGGATTACAACGCTATGGAGATGATGCTCTCCATGTTCAAGGAGTTCGCAGTGGGCTTCACCATGGGATTTGTCGTACACCTTTTCCTCTCGATTTTCCATATCGGAGGAGGAGTTATGGACCTACAGATGGGACTTAGTATGGCATCTCTCTACGATCCCACAACAAACTCACAGATCTCCATAACAGGAAACATCCTCACCGCTATGTTTACGCTGTTGTTTTTTATCACCAACAGCCATATGACGCTCATGGCCATTGCCGTTAAGTCCTTTGATGCGATTCCCATCGGGTTTGAGGCGATCAGTCCGGAAATAGGGATCTTTATAATAGAGCTGTTCGGGTTTATATTGGTCTACGCTGTCCAGCTGGCCCTGCCGGTCATCGTCACCCAGATCATCGTGGAAGTGGCGGTGGGAATCCTGATGAGAGTAGTCCCCAATATCAACGTCTTCGTTGTAAACCTGCAGGTAAAATTGGCAGTAGGGATCATAGTGATTCTCTCAATCATACCGGTTTTGGTGAAGTACCTGGAGAAGCTGAATATGATCATGCTGACAAACATTCAAGACGGCTTAGCTTTTTTCATATAAAAGGGGAGTGATTTCTTTTGGCAGAAATGAATAAGACAGAAAAAGCCACCCCGAAAAAGCGGAAAGACGAACGCAAAAAAGGAAACGCCTTTCAGAGCAAGGATGTCATCAGCATTGCGGTAGTGATCATAGGCTTCCTTTTAATCAGCAACCTGGGGGGCTTTGTCGCCGGACAAGTTGAACGAGTGTACCGGAACCAAATGATACGGATGGAGGGACTTCATGAAATTACAATAGCAACGGGAATGCAGATTTTACGGGAGATGGTTCTGACATTCTTTGTAGCAGCTGTGCCTATTATGGTGGCCTTGGCCTTGACGGGGATCTTGATGACAGGAGTACAGACACGCTTTCTGGTCTCGGGGGATCTGCTGAAATTCAAATTCAGCAGGATCAGCATTATTCAGGGCATGAAAAGGCTCATGTCGCTCAGGTCTCTGGTACAGCTGGTAAAGTCCGTCCTCAAAGTTGTGGTGATCATTTGGATGATCTACGCCAGCGTGCAGGAGCTATTGGTAATCACGCCGGACATACTCAGCACCGGTATCGACGGCAATATCGCATTCATGCTGGAGAAGACCATGTCCATGGTCTATAAAATATGTCTCTTCTTTATAGTCGTAGCGGTTCTGGACTTTTCATACCAGAAGTACGATTACGAAAAGAAGCTGCGAATGACCAAACAGGAAGTAAAGGATGAATATAAGCAGACAGAAGGAGATCCCTTCATAAAGGGGAAGATTCGAGAAAAGCAGCGGAAGATGAGCATGAACCGGATGATACAGCAGGTACCTCTTGCTGATGTGGTCGTCCGAAATCCCACGCACTTTGCGGTGGCCTTGAAGTACGACACCGAGAAAGACTTCGCTCCTATGGTGGTGGCAAAAGGGCAAGACCACGTTGCCAGGCGCATCGTAGAGGCAGCAGAGAAAAACAAGGTATTGATTACGGAAAACAAACCCCTTGCAAAGGGATTGTATCAATCGGTGGAGATCAACGATTACATACCTGCAGAGTTTTACCAGGCAGTGGCAGAAATTCTGGCCTGGGTATACAGTAGCAGAGAAAAGGATAAGAAGCGGAATGGAACTATTTAAGAACGTAGTCGTAGTGTTTGTGATAATGATAATAGCGTTTATTATCATTCCTTTGCCTGCATTTTTTCTGGATTTTATGTTCATCATGAGCATTTCCATATCGCTGATTATTTTACTGACCACCATGTTTATCAAGGGGCCATTGGAGTTTTCAATCTTTCCTTCTCTCCTCCTGATTACCACCCTGATGAGACTGGCCTTAAACATATCCTCAACGAGACTGATCCTCTCAAACAGCGGCCAGGCCGGCAAAGTTATCGAAACCTTCGGCTCCTTCGTCTTAGGAGGAAACGCCATTGTAGGATTCATTGTTTTCATCATTATTTTCGTAGTGCAGTTCATCGTCATTACCAAGGGCGCAGAACGAATTGCAGAGGTATCGGCAAGATTCACCCTTGACGCTATGCCCGGAAAGCAGATGGCAATCGATGCGGATCTCAGCTCCGGTCTCATCACAGAACAGGAAGCCAAGGAAGAAGAAAGACCATTCAGAGGGAGGCAGAGTTCTACGGGGCCATGGACGGAGCCACTAAGCTGGTAAAAGGTGATGCTATCGCGGCTATCATCATTGCAATAGTCAATCTTACCGCCGGTACTATCATCGGTATGGTGCAGGGAGAAATGGGTTTTGCGGAGGTGCTCTCCGTTTACTCAATCGCCACGGTTGGTGACGGCCTAGTGTCTCAGCTGCCCGCATTGATGATCTCTACAGCCACGGGTATGATCGTCACCAGAGCTGCCTCAGAAGGTAACCTGAACCAGGATGTAAAGGACCAGTTTCTCTCTCAGCCGAAGGTACTTCTCATATCCGGGTGTGTGATTCTAACCATGTGCTTTATACCGGGAGCTCCGGTAATCCAGATTGCCATTCTGGGAATTGCACTGATTCTCTTAGGTTTAGCGCTGATTCGAACCGCAAATGAAAAAAAGCGTAATGAAGAAAAAGAGGTACAGGAGGAGATGAGCCGGCTCGTCGCAGGTGAAACTAACGAGGTAGATTACTACCGAAATATCGATAATGTGTACGGCCTGCTGGGTGTGGAACCCATAGAGATGGAATTCGGTTACTCCCTGCTGCCCCTGGTTGACGAAGGAAGCGGCGGCAGCTTCATCGACCGGATCGTCATATTCAGAAAGCAGTTCGCGGTGGATATGGGTGTAGTTGTGCCCACTGTGAGGCTTCGTGATAATGGGCTCATCAACCCCAATCAATATTTGATTAAGATAAAAGGAGAAGAGGTAGCCAGAGGAGAGGTTTTAGTAGACTACTATTTGGCCTTGGATCCGGGCAACAGCACGGGAACCATTGAGGGAATTGACACTATAGAACCTGCCTATGAAATACCGGCGAAATGGATATCAGAGAATGAGCGGGAGATGGCAGAGATATACGGTTACACGGTCATCGACTCCGTATCCGTAATCGTAACTCACCTATCAGAGGTCATCCGCAGGCATATTCACGAGCTGGTCAGCCGGCAGGATATCAACGTGTTGCTGCAAAATGTAGCAAAGGTAAACCCTGCAATTGTCGAAGATGTGATCCCGGCTATTATCAGCCTTTCGGACCTCCAGAAGGTGCTGATCAATCTGCTGAAGGAAGGCATTCCAGTTCGCGATATGGAAAGCATTTTAGAGACACTGGGAGAGCATGGGGCAACCATAAAGGATACGGATATGCTGACGGAATACGTGCGGCAAAGGCTGAAGAGGACTATCACGAGAAAATACACGGACGGAAGCAGCATTAAGGTGGTTACTCTGGATCAGGAGATCGAGAACACCATATTGAATTCCGCGAAAAAGAGTGAATACGGGACCTATTTAGCCATTGAGCCTCAAGCGGTCCAGCGGATTGTAGAGGGAGTTTCGGAGCAGGTCAGTAAATTGAAGGAACTGGTGAGCCAGCCGGTAGTGCTGACCTCACCGGTAGTCCGCATCTACTTTAAGAGGCTCATAGAGCAGTTCATACCCACGCTGACCGTATTATCCTTTAACGAGATAGACGCCAATATTCAAATCCAAGGCATTGGAGTCATCCATGCCAAGGAATAGAAGCCAAGTAGATTTGAGCAGAGGAGGTGAACAGAATGGAAGAAGCTCTAAAAACGGATGACCGGGACGAAACGGAAGATCTTTGGAATCGCTATAAAGCCGACAAAAGCATTGAAATTCGAAACGAGATCGTGCTGGCTTATACCTGGTTGGTGCGAAAGATTGTGCTGCGATTTAAAGGTAGCTACAGCAATTTCGGACAGTTGGACGATATGGTTAATCAGGGTGTCATAGCATTGATCGATTCTGTAGAGCGTTTTGACCCCGATATGGGTAACAAATTTGAGAGCTTCGCCTCTGTAAAAATCAAGGGTTCAATCATCGATTTTATGAGGAAACAGGATTGGGTGCCGCGGAATCAAAGAAATCTGGCAAAAGAGCTGGAGGAGATTTACGGACAGTTGTATGCACAGACCGGCCGCGAGCCTACCAGGGAAGAAATAGCAGAGAAGATGGAGATTTCCCTTTTGCACCTGGACAAGATTTTACAGCAGAGACACAATGCCTTTATTCTATCTTATGAGGAAGTGATCAACGAAAAGCTGGCGGTTGTCGCTCCTCTAATCGATAATGTGCGGGACATGAGTTCTCCGGAACCCGAAGTCCTGTACAGCGAATTGAAGGAAGTGCTGGTGGGAGCGATTGATGCTCTAAACGAGAAGGAAAGGCTTGTAATCACTCTCTACTACTATGAGAG
>JBAYOC010000032.1:0-8851 GCA_041678465.1 Anaerovoracaceae bacterium
CGGAAATCGTCCATAGCTTTGATCATGGGAACAGCCGATACTTTCTTACCCGTTATGAAGACATGATTTCCTGTTCTCCGATAGACCGGTTTCTGGGTGTATTTTGGCGCTATGGGGCCGGCCATGGTACAAATAACCTTAAAGAGAGACCGCTTTTTACTTCTTATCGCTCTAGGGAAGGTGACTGGCTGTTTTACGGTATCCGTAACGACGCCAGCATCACTCGAGTGGAGATAGAGGTACTTAATGCAGAAGGAGAAACGCTGACCCTCAGCAGTGATACATTCTATGAGAATATGTTTTATATCATTTGGGAAGGGGAGATTGAAGACGATGCATTATTCAGCCAAGTCTTTGTTGGCCTTAAAGCCTATGACGGCAAAGGTGCTGTTGTCTACGATTCGGACTTCCCAATCTAATGGGCAAAGGCATCCACGGGGTCTGTCCCTCTGGGTGCAAAAGCAGCCACGGGGTCTGTCCCCGTGGGTCTTTACCCAGGGTGACAGACCTTAGTAGATGTGTATCAGAGCCGGCTGCCCTGAAAGCTACCCCGGCGCTTGAATTCCATCTGGATTGCGTTCAGGACTGACCTCTTATCTAAGCTCCAAAGGGGTGCGATGAGTCCTTTGGCAGGAGGATCTCCGGCAATGCGATGTACGGTGATCTCCTGAGGGAGGATTTCCATAGAGTCTGCAACCAGGCCGATGTACTCTCCCATTTCCATTCCCGGCAGACACTCAGGATATTTCTGAACGATTCCGGTTCCTTCTAGAAAGTATAGTTGATGAAATTTCACACCGAAGGGTTTCCTGTCCGCTACATATCGAACGGATTCCATCATATCTAAATGGGATTCCTTTGGCAGACCGAAGATAAGGTGAACTACAGTGCGGATCCCCGATCTAGCAAGCTTATCCATTGCATCATCGAAAACAGTGAGGGGATAACCTCTGTTTATCCGTAACGCTGTGGCATCATTTATCGACTGGAGTCCCAGTTCCACCCACAAATAGGTTTTCTGATTGAGTTCCGAAAGTAGCTCCATAACCTCCGGAGGAAGGCAGTCCGGTCTTGTGGCGATGGCAATTCCCACAACATGGGGGAAGGCCAAAGCCTCCTCATATTTTTGCCGGAGTGCATCCACGGGCGCGTAGGTGTTAGAATAGCTCTGAAAATAGGCGATGTACTTACTGTCGGACCATTTACCCGATAATAACTTCATCTGATCAGGAATGTTGCTGGCAAAGTGGCCGCCGCCATCGGCCGAGCAATAAATGCAGCCTCCGACACCTTTCGTGCCATCCCGGTTGGGGCAGGTAAACCCACCGTCAATTGCAAGCTTTGCAACCCGGCAGCCAAACTGCTTCTGCAGATATGGACCGATGGCGTTATAATGCATACTTCCGAATCGATTTTCCATGTAAATGGTCATCCCTTTCCTAAACATCATTATATTGTAATCGTCTCATTGTAATCCATGGGGAGCGCCCTTGTCTAACCCTAAAGTCAGAGTAATCGCATATTTGCAAAATCTTCTTGCTATTGCCGGACTACTGTGGTATAAAATATAAAAGATCCCAATTAGAATGGTTCCAGCAGAAAGGTTCCGGACAATGAAAATCATGCGAAACGCTGTAAACTTTTTTATCAACTTTTTCCAAAGCTTTTTCTTTAGCTTTGGATTCTTTTGGTATAATAGAAACAGCGATGTCCATGAACTGATTTAACAGCACTTTTGGAAAAGAAACAATCTTCCGGAGAGGTTCATCGCAAAGAACCTCTCTTTTTTTTACAAAGCGGATTTGAAAGGAGCCAAAACATGCTCAGCGTGGAAGTTAAACTGCCTGCGGGCTCATATAGAATACAAATTGAAGCCGGATCTCTGGACCGTTGTGGTGAAGAGATCAGGTATATATCTGCAGCGAAGCGTGCGGTGATAATTTCCGATGAAAGGGTATGGAGCCTTTACGGATCGAGGTTTGAGGCAACTTTGGCAAATGTAGATTTCCAAGTCGACAGCATCCTGCTGAAACCCGGTGAGGCTAGTAAAACAATGGAGAGCTTTGCGCAGGTGTGTGGAAAACTCGCGGACTTGCATGTGCTGCGGGACCACCTTATCATCGCTTTTGGAGGCGGTGTGGTCGGTGACCTGGCAGGCTTTGTAGCTGCGGTATATATGAGGGGCCTTCCATATGTGCAGATTCCCACAACACTATTAGCTCAAGTGGATTCTTCTGTAGGTGGCAAGACGGCTATCGATCTTCCCCAGGGGAAAAACCTTGTGGGTGCTTTCCATCAACCTCTTTTGGTCATTACGGACCCAAACCTATTGACAACTCTGGATAAAAAGCAACTTGCCGAAGGTATGGCGGAAATCATCAAATACGGTGCAATCTCCGACGAAGGGCTCTTTGAACAATTAGAGGAATACGGAGGCATGGAAAAGGCTCTTCCCCATATGGAAGAGATTATCTATCGGTGCTGTGACATAAAGCGAGTATTCGTGGAGCAGGATGAACGGGACGACGGGCAAAGAAGGAAGCTAAACTTTGGTCACAGCTTTGGCCATGCAATCGAAAAAATAGGAAATTTCCGGACACACAGCCACGGAGAAGCTGTGGCCTTGGGTATGGTCATGGCTGCGAAGACGGGCGAAGCCCTGGGTTTGACACCGAAAGGCACCGGAGAAAGGCTGCGGCGGATTGCAGAAGCATACCAATTGCCCACAGAAATACGAGCGGACTATAAAGAAATGATTCTTCACATGTCTATCGACAAAAAGAAGGGTGGGGAAGGGCATAAGCTGATACTGCTCAAAGCAATCGGTAAAAGCTTGATCCACACCGTTGCCGAGGTAGAGCTTACCAACATCCTGGAAGAAGTATTGGAGCTGGCGTGATGAGCATGAAAAAAGCATTGGAAATTAACTGCGTTCCCGACGGAACCATTCATCTACCCCCTTCCAAGAGCCTCTCTCACAGGGCATTGATTTGCGGAGCTCTGGCGGGAGAAGGAACAATCCTAGGACGTTTAGGATTGTCGGGAGAAGATGTGGCTGCTACCCTTAGCTGTCTTGTGGGAATGGGGCTAAAATACCGAAAGCAAGGAGCTGAATTGGCCGTTACTGAAGGGATAGGCAGTTTGATAAAAGACGAGCTTGCTCAAGGAGCAAAAGTACTGGATTGCGGTGAGTCCGGCTCTACCCTGCGGTTTCTGATTCCCTTGGCATTGTTGTCGGGAGCTTCCGTCACCATGAGGGGAAGAGGTCGGCTGATGCAGCGCCCGTTGAAAGAGTTCATGGATGCACTGGATGCCAATGGTGGCAGTGTCTGCTTGGAAGGCCAAAACCTCAGCCTTCAGGGTCCTCTCAGACCCGGGTCATATGTAATGCGTGGCGATGTGAGCTCCCAGTTTGTATCCGGCCTGCTTATGGCTCTGCCTTTGCTGGACGGGGACAGCGATATTCGCCTCACAACAATACTGGAGTCAAGTCCCTATGTTGATATGACTATCGATGTTATGGAGCACTTTGGAGTCCGGATCGAAAGGTGTGAAAATGGCTATTTGATTCCCGGCAGGCAGACATACAAGGCCGCTTCCTATACAGTAGAAGGAGATTATTCAGCAGGAGCCTATTTCCTGGTTGCGGGGGCCCTGGGCTTTCATGTGGATTGTGCCGGCCTTTCCATGGATTCCCTCCAGGGAGACAGAGAAATACTTGATTTTATAGGTCGCTGTGGAGGCAGGATAACCGGTAATGAAAGTGGGACAATAGGTGTGACCGCAGACCGGCTCCATGGAATAACTGCGGATATCAGCCAATGTCCGGACCTGGCGCCTCCTCTTGCAGTGCTCCTGTCTTTCTGCAAAGGAGAGAGCCGAATCGTAGGAGCGGGCCGGCTACGGATGAAGGAAAGCGACAGGCTCAAATCCATAACGGAGGCATTGAATGGACTGGGAGCTAAAATCACAGAAGGCCCGGATTATCTACACATCTTGGGCGTAGACGAACTTGCGGGGGGAACTGTAGACCCTCAAAATGATCATCGGATCGCCATGGCAGGAGCCTTAGCTTCGCTGAAAAGCCGTGAAACCGTTACTGTTTTGAATCCCGATTGTGTGAATAAATCCTATCCCGACTTCTGGAAGGACTTTTGCAGACAAGAGGTAATGGAAAAAGAGAAGGAGGACAAGAGATGAGCAACATATGGGGGAGAAATCTCAGAATATCTATTTTTGGAGAATCTCACGGAGAGGGAACCGGCATCGTCATAGATGGCTTGCCGGCAGGTTATACCATAGACCAGGATGAAATTAAATTTCATATGGGTAGAAGGGCTCCCGGGAAAAGCCCACTGTCCACTTCCCGGTTAGAAGCGGATCAGGCAGAGATCTTCAGCGGCATGTTTAACGGAGTCACAACGGGAGCGCCCCTTTGCGGAATCATACGAAACCATGATGTCCGCTCGCAAGACTACAAAAAGGATATGCCGAGACCCGGGACAGCGGATCTTACTGCCCACATCAAATATAAGGGATATAACGATTATCGGGGAGCGGGACATTTCTCCGGCCGGCTTACTGCTCCGCTGACCTTTGCGGGAAGCGTTGCAAGACAGTTCCTTGAGAGTAAAAAAATCTATATCGGCGCCCATATCCTGCAAATCGGCTCTCATAAGGACATAGCCTTCAATGATATGGATAGAGACGTGGATCCGGAGCTGTTAGATACGCTAGCATGGTCAGAATTTCCCTTATTGGATGAGACAAAGGCTGAGGACATGAAGAAGGATATCCTAAAGGCTGTGGAAGAAAAAGATTCTGTTGGAGGAATCGTAGAATGCGCCGCTGTGGGTCATCCTGCCGGACTTGGATCTCCCTTTTTTGAATCTTTAGAAAGCAACCTTGCCTCCATGATATTTTCCATACCCGCCACGAAAGGCATTGAATTCGGACTCGGTTTTAGGATGGCCGATATGCGGGGGAGCGATGCAAACGATGCCTTCTACTATGAAAGTTCTGACATTGTAATGCGGACCAATCACAGCGGCGGCTTTAACGGTGGTCTCACCAACGGCATGCCCATCCTGTTCAATACCGTCTTCAGACCCACAGCATCCATTGGCAAATCACAGAGCACTGTGGATCTTTCCACCGGAGAAAACAGGATGGTGACGGTAACGGGACGACACGATCCCTGCATCGTGCCCAGAGCAGTGGTAGTAGTAGAATCTGCACTGGCCATCTGTTTAATGGACAGCATTCTAGAGGTTGGGTGGCAAGATTGAAGAACCTTGTTTTAATCGGCATATCCGGCAGTGGCAAAACCGTAATGGGTAAAAGACTTGCCCATCGCCTGTCACGAGAGTTCATCGATCTCGACTCCCTGATACAGGAACGGGAAGGATTAAGCATACCACAAATTTTTGAAGAACGGGGAGAGGAAGGGTTTCGCCGAGCAGAGACCGAGGCTGTAAAAGCTGTATCCGGATGCAGAGGTGCTATCATCGCCTGTGGCGGTGGTGCCGTGCTAAAGGAAATCAACATGGAACTGTTATCTCAAAACGGCACAATCCTATTCATGAACCGACGGATTCAGGATATATTGAGCAGGGTAAATTTGGAGAATCGGCCCCTACTAAGCAAAACACCGGAGAAGCTGCATGAACAATATCGTGAAAGGCTTCCCCTTTATGAAAAGTATGGTGATTTACAAGTGAGATGCGATGGAACCCCAAACGGAATCCTGGATCATCTGACCCACATTTCCCGTTTAGAGCAAAGGGATAAGAGACTGGCAGTAATAGGCGATCCTATCGCTCACAGCTTATCCCCGGATATCCACTTACCGGCAATGCGGCCCTTTCTCAAGTCACTTTCCTATGACAGAATCAGAGTATTGAGAGGCGAGTTCCCTCAGTGGTTTGCCCGAATTCGCGAAAGGGGATTGGACGGTTTCAATGTGACCATGCCATATAAAAAAGCTATAATCCCCCTATTGGATCGCATAGATAAAGAAGCTTCTGAGCTGGGATCCGTCAACACCGTGGTGAGAAAGAAGGGAGAACTTTGGGGCTATAGTACCGACGGGAAGGGCTTTGCACGCGCCCTTGCATCTGTCGGGGAGAGCTTCAGAGGCTCTGCGGTAACGATCATCGGTTCCGGGGGCGCAGCGGTCACTATCGCCATGAGAGCGGCAAAGGAAGGGGCAAGGGAATTGCACCTAGTGGCACGGGACCTTAGCAAGGCCCGGGACATAGCAGGGAAGATTAAAGAGAGCTATCAAACCGACTCCTACTTGCATTCTTTCTTGAACATGGATGGTGACGGTAGTGAATGGAATTCCCGCATTATCATCAATGCAACCCCTTTGGGAATGGAAGGCATAAAGGAAGGTTTCCCCCGCTTTGACTTTTTGGATCTTGTCAAGGAAGACGCCATTCTTTGCGATTTGATTTACAGCCCTACTAAAACCAAATTACTTGTTGAGGCAGGGAAGAGAGGGCTTCGGACCTTAGGGGGCATCAACATGCTAATTGAACAAGCTCTGGAAGCAGATAGGCTCTATCTTGGGGCAGAGATAATGAGAGTGAAAGCATACAATAGGGTCATCGACAATCTGAGAGGAAAGGTGGAGGAGCTATGATCATCGTAATAAAGCCGGATGCAACGGAACAGTCTATAGAGCAGCTTAAGAGCAGCATAGAAAACCAAGGAATTATCGTACAGGACATAAAGGGAGGGGCGGCCAGAATGCTCGGACTGGCGGGAGAAACCTCCACCGTATCACCGGATACCATTAGCCGGGCGGACATCGTGGAGTCCGTGCTGACGGTCAGGGAACCCTACAAACTAGCTGGGAGGCGGTTTCATCCCCAGGACACAGTAGTAAGCGTGGGGTCAGCTAAGATTGGCGGTGGACACTTCTCTGTAATAGCAGGACCCTGCTCCGTTGAGAGTGAGGACCAGATCCTCTCCATAGCCCGGGATATCGCAAAGTCCGGAGCCGGTTTTCTAAGGGGAGGTGCCTTTAAACCCCGGAGCTCTCCCTACGCCTTCCATGGATTGGGACTGGATGGTCTGGAGTTGCTGAAGGCCGCAAGACAGAAGACCGGACTACCCATTGTCTCCGAGATCCTCTCCCAAGATCATCTTGAGGCTTTTGCAGAAGATGTAGACGTGATACAAATCGGAGCGAGAAACATGCAGAACTTCAGCCTGCTGGTAGAAGTGGGACGGCTTAAAAAGCCTGTATTATTGAAGAGAGGTCTTTCTTCTACTTTTGAAGAACTTCTCATGTCTGCGGAATATCTCATAAAAGGGGGTAGCGACCAGGTCATCCTCTGTGAAAGGGGTATCCGAACCTTCGAAACAGCTACGAGAAATACCCTTGATCTGTCAGCGATACCCGTGCTGAAGCAGAAAAGTCATCTTCCTGTGATAGCGGACCCCTCTCACGGAACGGGGCATTGGCAATTGGTCGAACCCCTTGCTCTGGCCGCAGTCGCCGCAGGTGCTGACGGTCTGATTATCGAGGTCCACAATATGCCCCAGAAGGCTCTCTGCGACGGACAGCAGTCTATTACCCCGGAAGTCTTCCATCACCTGATGAAGAGGATACACCGTGTCAGAGAAGCCATAAAAGAATAACCATGAATTTAGGAGGAAGCAGAATGGATAATAAGGAAACCATAACGAAGGTTAGGGGAGAACTGGATGCCCTGGACAGCAAGCTTGTAGAGCTCCTGCAGGAAAGGATGACCCTCATCGATGAAATTGCAGAGGCGAAAAGATCAGAAAATATGCCCACTGCGGATGAGAGCAGGGAGCAGCAGATTGTCGAAAGAGCGTTAGAAAGTACAAAAGGTGAATATAGAGGAGAGGTCATAACTTTTGTACACACACTTTTGAGCCTGTCCAAGTTTCGCCAGCGTAAGCTTCTCTTCGACAGAAGTGAGGATCCATTACTACCGCCTCCAAGAACGCCGGCAGTGGGGGCAATTAGCACTGCTTACCAGGGTCTCCCCGGAGCCTGGGGCGAGCAGGCATCCCTGAACCTATTTCCGGAAGCGGAAAGAAAGAATATGAGAACCTTTGAAGATGTATTTGCTGCCGTGAAAAACAAAGAGGTCAACTACGGATCTGTCCCCATAGAAAATTCCAAGACGGGAGCAATCGGTGAAACCTATGATTTGTTACGGAAATACGGCTGCTATATCGTGGGCCAGACCCGCGTTCGGGTAGATCACTGCCTGATGGCAGTTCCCGGTACGAAGCTATCGGATATCCGAGAGGTGCTTTCTCATCCGGAAGGCCTGAATCAGTGCAGCGCCTATCTAAAAAAACAATCATGGGACTTGGTAGAGTGTAGAAATACCGCGGTGGCGGCAAGCCAAGTAACTGCAAAAGGCGAAAAGAGGTATGCAGCCATAGGTTCCAAAAGAGCGGCGGAGCTCAACGGTCTGGAAGTGCTAGTAGAAAACATTACAGATGATCAAAGCAACAGTACCCGCTTTATAGCCATTGCCGATAAACCGGAGTATGATTCTTCCTGTGATATTGTGAGTATAACTTTCCGTACACCGCACAGGAGTGGTGCACTCTGCGAGGTGTTGTTCCACTTTATGGCTGCGGGAATCAATTTGAGCCGTATTGAATCAAGGCCTATGATGGGAGATAAATACTGCTTCTTTGCAGAACTTGTCGGAAATATTGACGATGAAGCAGTCCAGAGAGGACTTCGGAACGCGGCTGCGTCCTGCGGCTACCTGGAAGTATTGGGTTGCTATCCCGAATGACAATCACTATTCACACCCGCATCCGCCCACCGGGAGTATTCCCTCGGAAACCG
>JBAYOC010000033.1:0-8686 GCA_041678465.1 Anaerovoracaceae bacterium
ATCATTGTATTCCTTAAAACAATCAATATCCAGGAGTAGTAACGCCATTGGCCTTTTGTATCTCAAGCATCTGCGCCATTCTTTTTCTATTGTCTCATCATATTTTCTTCTGTTCCACAATCCTGTCAGGGGATCCTTGAGTGTAAGCCCTTCTAAAGCACAATTTGTTCTTTCCAGTTCAAGCTTTTGATGCTCTATTCTTTCATTTGACTTTTTTAAATCACTTGTTCGCTGCAATACCAATTCATCTAAATTGCTATTTATTTCAGTCAGCTTTGCGGTTAAAATTTCTTCTTGCTCTAAGGAGTCCGAAAAACTCCTGGCTAAATGTAAGGAATTTATAAAAGCAAAAACAAATTGACCCATTGAGCTGAGATTACCTGTTCTGATGAAACTCTTTAACAAAGCAAACTCATAATCATTCATCCATATACTATGAAAAATAACATCATTTGCGCTGCTTAATAATAATGCCAATGCGCCTAATATAATAAACCAACGCCCCTTTTCTTTATAGATCGCTAATCTCATCAGCACTGCTAATATATATATAATTGCAAATGCAGTCCATATCTGATATACAGGGTTGAAAAGGGTAAAAATTCTAGCAGGAGTGAGGAGAACCAAAAACCCGAAAGCAACTCCGATAATTTGAGCAATTTTGATTATCCTGTCGTGAAAATACTGAGGATAAACCGACATAAAGAACATTAATATTAGTGGCACCCCAAAATAAAATGTCAGCGTCTGTATCTTATGTGCAACCTCCCAGCTAAAGTCCGGGAACAAATAGATAAAAAACCGTTCCCCCACTAGCAGAGTCCTTATTCCCACCAGTAGGCAAAAGGATCCAAAATATAATGCCGAAGTATTCTTTTTTCTGAAAAAGAATAAAGCAAGATGATAGGCACCTAAACAGATCAAACTTCCGAATAAGATAAACTCTCTGGCCAAATTCGTATATCGCAACTCGAAAACTTGCTTTTCACTGCCTAGCTCAATACTTTCTAACACGCCTCCGCTGCGATGATAAAAATTTGAAATTTGAATCAATATTTCATTTGTCCCCTGTTGGGATTCAAATAATGCGACTTGAGGAAGGTATTGAGGTGTCATAGTGTCTTTGGTTTTACCCACTTTTCCGGCTGTTGCGATTAGTTCTCCGTTGACCCAAAATTCGTATGATGTAAACAGTCTTGGTATCTTAAAAGCTAATCTTTCGTTCTCCTCTGCTATATATAGCAGTCGATAGGTTGCATAACCATATCCGGACTGCTCTTCGTTTTCTATGTATTTATTCCACGAACCGGGGATTTGAATGTATCCGGTTAACGCCTCGGGACTTGCTTCGCCGGGAGCAAGAAGCTGATTCCAGTAAAATTCCCATTGACCATCTAGGCAAACCACCTCATTTTCCAAATCCAATTGGGCCAAGTTCATCATTCCCTTATCAGCATTTTCTTTCGTCGTCGTGGGTTTTTGATCTGAACAGCCTCCCAAAATAATAAGTACGATCATTAACATAATAATTATTCTCAGCTTGCGTTTACACATCAGATTACCTCGAATTTAATGGGGGTTTAAGACAGCTCAATCGTACTGCTTCATTAAGAGAAGATGGTGGGAATCTCATTGGCGGGCATGGGTCGGTAATAATAGAACCCCTGGACCTCATTGCATGTACCATTTTTAAGAAAATCGCGCTGTACGATGTTTTCAACACCTTCTGCAACCAACTTCAGGTCCAGATTCTTTGCGAGATTCATAATAACCCGGGTAATTGCCTGGTCTTTCTGACTCTTTTCGATGCCCCGAACAAATTGGATATCCATTTTTAAGACGTCGATGGGAAGCATCTTTAAGCGGTTTAACGAAGAATACTCCGTACCAAAGTCATCAATGGAAATACGGACGCCAAGTTTTTTTAGATCATTGAGGACACTTACAATATAATCCGGTTCTGTGGTCATGGCACTTTCCGTAATTTCCAGTTCAACCAAACGGGGACTGATTCCGGTTTTATTTAATATGCGTTGTACTTGCGTCACTAAATTGGGATTGCGAAGCTCAACCACAGATAGATTGACGGCAATGTTCAAATCATCCAAGCCCATCTTCTTCCAGGCCATAGTCTGCGTACAGGCTGTTTCAAGCACCCAGCTTCCGATAGGGTTAATCAGACCCGATTTTTCCGCCAAAGGTATAAACTCAACCGGAGAAATCATTCCATACTCCGGATGCATCCAACGAAGAAGGGCTTCAAACCCCTTGATTTTTTCAGTCCGAAGATCAATTATCGGTTGGTAGTAAACCTGCAGCTGGTTGCGCTCCAATGCCCGGTAGAGGCTATTGGAAAGATTCATCCTGTACTCCATAGCTTCTCTCATATTGGTTGAGCAGAAAGCATATTGGCATCTTCCTTTATCCTTTGCTGTGCGCATAGCCATATCCGCATGCTTAACGAGGACATCTATATCTTCGCCATCAACGGGGAACACAGATATACCGATGCTTGCCGAAACAAATAACTCCTGACTGTCAATAACAAAGGGGGATTCAAAAATGCCCATGATTTTTTCTGCAACTTTTGATATATCATCCACATGCGTTACGCCATTAAGCAGAATAAGAAATTCATCTCCCCCATATCTCGCAACGATATCCGTGTTTCGGAGCCCATCCACAAGTTTTTCTCCAACAGCCTGTATAATCCGGTCACCACCGTCATACCCTACCGCATCATTGATAGAATAGAAAGAATCGAGATCCAGATATACGATTCCCATGGTATTGTTATCGCGCCTTGCAATATGTATAGCCTGCTCTGCCCGGTCGTGGAAGAGCTGACGATTTGGAAGCTTCGTCAGACTGTCGTAATATGCCATGAAGGAAATGCGTATCTCAGACATCTCCTTTTCCAATGCATCTGAAACAATCCTTGAGACAACGGGCAATGGAACAAGTTGCCCTTCAGTCCATGGGGATTGTTTACTACCGGACTCAATGTATAAAAAGGCGATTATTTTATCTTTATTGCATATGGGAATAAAAAACCAAGGCAGGTCTTTCGCTTTCTTGAGCTTACGTTTCATAGCCTCATCTAAATACAATGAACCATCAGTGGCAGCAGAATACCCCAATAGGTATTCTGTCCAGCGTTTCTGATAAGTGGTCATCTGCTGCGGTGTTATCTTAGCTCCGCTCTTGGCATAATGCTGGGTGCAAATCAGTTCGGAATATTCGGCCTCCGTAGCATGAAGCAACACTAAATCAGCGGTATAATAATCCGCCAACTTCTTCAAAAGACCATCTATCCGTTGCGCTGTACTCGCTCCACCACCCATGGAGAAATTCGTGGCAACATCGCTGACAAATAGCTGTGTTCTCGCTTGCGTCACATTCTCTTTCAGTTTTCCGGCTTTCATACGATGGCCGACATCTAAAGCAATAATAATGATAAAGAGAACCATTGGAACAAGTACTAAATATAAAGCGGGAAACATCACCAGCTGACCCATAAATTCCTCCAATATCGGTTGCGTGTATATTTTTAATGTGGTCTAACTATATATATCGGATATTGCGGGCGAAACTTTAAGATAGTTTCGGGCTTCAATATTTATCAAATTCATTATCATTCAGTATTATTCTGGACTGGGGCTCCTGTAACTGCTCGGGGACTTCATCTCTTGTGTCAATCATTTTGGCAGTTGTGTCTTCTAACAGAGCGGTCCTATTCTTCAATCTGAACTTCCCTACCGTTTGCTTTAATAACTCCGCCTGACTTGAAAGCTCTTCGCTTGCCGCAGCACTTTCTTCTGCCGTTGCTGAATTATTTTGAACAACCTGCGATACCTGATCTATACCTTTATTGATCTCGCTGATTCCGGAAGCCTGCTCATTGGATGCAACTGCTATATCCTTCACCAATAATGCTGCTTTTTCAACTTCTTTTAATATAGCATCAAGAGCACCGGCTGTGTCCTTTGCTATCTTTGTTCCTTCCTTAGCTTTTTCAATAGAACCTTCTATTAATCCTGTTGTTTCACTGGCTGCTGATGCACTCCTGGCCGCAAGCGTTCTGACTTCCTCTGCTACGACTGCAAAGCCCTTTCCGTGTTGCCCGGCCCTTGCCGCTTCCACCGCAGCATTTAATGCGAGTATGTTTGTCTGGAACGCTATATCGTCAATTACCTTTATAATCCTAGATATATCTGCAGACGATTTGTTGATATCATCCATTGAGCTCAACATTGTATTCATCTGTTCGTTCCCTTCGTTTGCCTTTTCTAACGTATTCCCGGTAAATTCATCTGCCTTGTTTGCATTTGTAGCATTTTGTTTTGTCTTTTCCGCGATTTCCGCTATGGAAGCGGTGAGCTCTTCTATAGAGCTTGCCTGTTCTGTTGATCCCTGAGAGAGTGCCTGACTGCCATCCGATACTTGTACCGAACCGGTTGCAACCTGATTTGCCGCCTCGATCATATCCCCCATCGTATTGTTTAATGATTCAATAATGTTATTAAGAGAATCTTTTATCTCGACGAAATTGCCACGGTAGTCTCCCGTAATTGCCAGATCAAGGTTGCCGTTACCTAACTCAGTCAGCACCATTGAAATTTCATTTATGTAGCTTAATAGACCATCTATTGTATTATTAATAGCGTTTTTCAGCTCACCATGGTCTCCTGCGTAGTCGCCTTCCATATTAATACTGAGATTGCCTTCAGCCATCTCCTTCAGAACTCCCAGTGCTTCTTGCACAGGTTCTATTACTGAATTCAAGGCATCATTAACTCCATCAACTATTTGTGCATAACCGCCCTTGAGCCTACTCACATCAGCTCTGTATGAAAGGTCACCATCAGCAGCCGCTCTTGTAAGATTAATCGTTTCCTCTTTTAAGGTGGCAAGGGATTCTACTACCATGTTGATGCTGGCAATCAAATCGTGGAATTTACCTTTAAAGCTATTTTCAATCCGATCTACATCTTCACCATCTGCCATCTTACCTATATAATCAAAAGCGATACTTAAGGGTTTTGTTATTTCATCTAAGGTCTTGTTGATTCCATTGATTATCTCTTTATATCCTCCGTTAAACGCCTCCGCATTTCCCCGGGTGTCTAAATCCCCTTCACTGGCTGACGCGGTTAACACATTCGTTTCAGATACGAGGTTTCCAAGAGTCTCCACAACAGCCTTCATGCTCAACCCAAGGACATCTTTGTCCGATCTGGCTTCCACTTCGATTGAAAGATCACCCTTTGCTATACTTTCAGCCACCTTTGAATGCAGTCTTATATTATCTGCCATAGCCCCAAAGGAGAGGGTCAGGTCTCCGATTTCATCTTTTGTTGCTTTCATCAGATTGACATCTACATCCCCCACAGCCAACTGATCTGCTGCCTGTTTCAAGTTAATAATACGCTTGCTGATGCTTCTAGCTATGAATACAGACACGATAATACCTATAACCAGAACGCCGGCGGCAATACAGAAAATAATATTTTTCAACGCGTTCACGCCTTGCAAGACATCACTTTCGTAATTTCCTATGCCGATAGTCCAGCTTGTACCGCCAATTGGTACCATTGCTGTGAGACGATTATCTCCTTCGAACTCGTAATTTACAATTCCCGTATTGCCCAGTCCCAGCTCCATCATAGCAACACCGTAATTTTTCAAGTCCCCATCAGTTTCTATCTCTTCGTAAACGTTCCTCTGATCAATCACTAATTGCCTGTTAACGTGAGAATAGATGGTGCTGTCCGCACCTAATATAAAGGCATAACCACGCTCACCCAATCCAAATTGGTCCGTGATATTATTGAGTGCTGTTCCTTCTCTTCTTCCCACCAAAACACCGGCGACATTACCGTCGACAACAATGGGTGCTGCCACCATGACTACCACATCTCCCGTTACCCTGCTCAGAATAACATCGGATATATTGGTCTCGCCATTCATCGCCTTTTTGATATAGTCTCTGTCCCCAAGCTGCGCAAGATCATCCGTTGAAACATATTGCGTGGTTCCATCCGGTAGAACCACACCCAGGTCCAGATAATTTAAACGCTTTACATCGTTGATAAGCGATGCTTTTTGCTGTTCCCAATCCATGCTGACTATGGCGTCACGTAACGCCACTTCTGCAAAAACGTCCATAATTCTGTTAAGCTCAGCTTCGACCACCTTTGCAGATTCTGTGGCATAAACGAGCATCGATTCCTCTGTTTGATCAAGGAGTGTATTGGAACTCAAGGTTGTAGCAGTAATGCCTATCGATAAAGATATAATCGTTATCAATATACCAATGAGTAATGCTATTTTCTTAGTTAAGTTTAATCTCATTTTATTCTCCCTCTCTAACCGAACTTTTTCTAATATACTGTTGTAAATATCTTACAACAAATTAACAAAAATTTGAAAGATACATATACCCACATGTACTATGTATCGGATACTCTACCGGAAACTTAAGAGAAAACTCTCAATCTGTAATCATATGAACAGTCATTCATATTTTTATTGACATATCTTTTTTAGGAGCATATAATAAAACATGTCATATGAATTCATGTTCATATGTTCAATCTTGAGAGTGAAAGGAATGGCGAGATGGAAAAGAGAGATGAGCTTGACAGATGTGATTGCACGGTCATACATGAACATGTAGTGAATGCAGTGAAAATGAAAATGCCTCCGGAAGAAGATCTTTACGATCTTGCCGAACTGTTTAAAGTGTTTGGTGACTCCACGAGGATAAGGATACTTTGGGCTTTATCAGAGTCGGAGATGTGTGTCTGCGATATAGCAGTCCTTTTAAATATGACACAGTCTGCAATATCCCATCAACTACGGGTCTTAAAACAAGCAAAGTTAGTGAAGAACCGCAGAGACGGCAAAGTAGTCTTCTATTCATTGGACGATGACCATGTAGAGCATATCTTTGAAGAAGGTTTGGTTCATATCAACGAGTAACAGAAAGAGCAAAAGAGAGAAGGTTTTTATTTATGAAAAAGACGGTATTGATGCTTACGGGGTTGGGATGCGCAAACTGCGCGATCAAAATCGAAGAAAAAATAAATGCACTACCCAGTGTAGAAACAGCCCGCGTGGACTTCGTATCAAAAAAACTGACCCTTGAAATACATAACGAAGATGAAATGCATTCTATTATTGAAAAGGTATCGATAATAGCGGATAGAATTGAGCCGGGCGTAAAGATAGTAGAGGAAGCGCATGAAGAGCACGGGGGACACGACCACGGTGAGACTATTGAAAAGAGCAGGCTGATTTTGCTTGCCATAGGAGCTCTTCTATTCTTTGCCGCTATATTTGTAAAGCTCCCATTCCAGGCGGAACTCGGGCTGTTCCTTGCCAGCTATCTGCTGGTTGGTGGGAAGGTGTTGTTAACAGCAGGCAGAAACATTCTCCGCGGACAATTATTCGATGAAAACTCTCTCATGAGCATCGCTACCATTGGCGCTTTTGCTATCCGGGAATTTCCGGAAGCTGTTGCCGTCATGCTTTTCTACCAGGTGGGCGAATTGTTTCAGGATTTAGCGGTAAATCGCTCTAGGAGATCTATTTCCGCTTTAATGGATATTCGCCCCGACTTTGCCAATCTAAAGGTTGGCGACAGCTTAAAAAGAGTAGATCCTGAGGAGGTAAGCATCGGTGATGTCATAGTTGTCAAGCCCGGTGAAAAAGTACCCCTGGACGGTAAGGTCACCGCAGGCAACTCCATGCTTGACACCTCTGCTTTAACCGGCGAATCGGTACCCAGGGAGGTTTTCGCAGGAGACGAAATCCTGTCCGGCTCCATCAACGTAAACGGCCTTCTTACCGTTGAGGTGACAAGAGAATTTGCGGAGTCCACAGTATCCAAAATACTTGATCTGGTGCAAAATGCAAGCAGCAGAAAAGCCCCTACCGAGAACTTTATTACGAAATTTGCGAGGTATTACACACCGGCTGTCGTATTCATCGCCGCAGCGTTAGCCTTTATTCCTCCGCTCCTGATTCCCGGAGCAACCTTTAGCCAATGGATTTACAGGGCTTTGGTGTTTCTTGTTATCTCCTGTCCCTGCGCTTTGGTGGTTTCCATCCCATTGGGTTTCTTCGGCGGCATCGGCGGTGCGTCGAAAAACGGTATCCTTATAAAAGGCAGCAACTACCTGGAAGCATTAAACAGCGTGGACACGGTGGTGTTTGACAAGACAGGCACGTTGACAAAAGGTGTCTTCAAGCTTACCGGGATTATGACAAATGGATCTGTTTCTGACGACCGACTTTTGGAGTACGCCGCATATGCGGAAAGCTATTCCAATCACCCAATTGCCCTCTCAATCCAAGAGGCTTATGGTGAGAAAATTGATAAAACCCGGATATCCGGCTATAACGAAATTCCCGGTTATGGAATTAAGGTTACAGTTGATGGAACGTCCATTCTTGCCGGCAACAGCAAGCTTATGAGGAAGGAAAACATACTTTTCCAAGAAACTCAGACGGTAGGAACAGTGGTGTACATAGCATTTGACGGAGGTTACGCGGGAAGTATTGTAATATCCGACGAAGTGAAAGAGGATAGCAAAGAGGCTATAAAAGCGCTGAAAAATATCGGCGTTAGAAAAATTGTGATGCTGACAGGCGACAGCAAGGCAGTGGCCGAAAAAATCGG
>JBAYOC010000034.1:0-8588 GCA_041678465.1 Anaerovoracaceae bacterium
AATGTAACGGAAGCCCAATGGAACGACTGGAAGTGGCAGGTGGAGAACCGGATTACATCTGTCGAGCAGCTGGAGAAAATCATCAACCTTACCGAAAAGGAAGAAAAGGACATCAATGAAGTAGTCAAGAACTTCCGCTTGGGAATTACCCCTTACTATGCATCCTTGATGGATCCCGACGATCCCAGATGCCCGGTAAGAATGCAGGCTGTGCCGGTTATTTCTGAAACCCACAGGAGCGAAGCGGATATGTTGGATCCTCTGCACGAGGATGAAGACTCTCCGGCTCCGGGACTGACCCACAGATATCCCGACAGAGTTCTCTTCCTGATCACAGACCAATGCTCCATGTACTGCAGACACTGCACCCGCAGAAGATTGGCAGGGGAGAACGACGCAGCAAGAAGCATTGACGACATTAACAAGTGTATAGAATATATCAAAAAGAGCCCTGAAGTCAGAGACGTACTCCTCTCCGGAGGCGACTGCCTGCTGGTAGATGACGATGTGCTTGAATACATCTTTAGCGAACTCCGGAAAATTCCCCATGTGGAAATCGTAAGATTGGGATCCAGAACCCCTGTGGTCATGCCCATGAGGATAACAGACGACCTGGTTAATATGCTGAAGAAATATCATCCCGTTTGGCTGAACACCCACTTCAACCACTCCAAGGAAATGACCCCTGATGCTGTGGAAGCGTGCCGGAAGCTGGCGGACGCCGGTATTCCCCTTGGCAACCAATCTGTACTGCTCCGTGGCGTCAACGACTGCCCGCACATCATGAGAGATCTGGTTCACAACCTGGTGAAGAACAGAGTGAGACCTTACTATATCTATCAGTGTGACCTATCACTTGGAATCGAGCACTTCAGAACACCCGTTGCAAAGGGCATTGAAATTATCGAAGGCCTCAGAGGCCATACCTCCGGATATGCGGTTCCCACCTTTGTTGTGGACGCTCCCGGCGGTGGCGGAAAGATTCCCGTCATGCCGCAGTATCTGATTTCCCAGTCTCCGGAAAAGGTGATTCTGAGAAACTACGAAGGTGTTATCACCACTTACACCGAGCCGGATCTACCCAAGCTGGATTGCACATGCGATTACTGCACGGGCAAGAAAGAATATCGCTATGAGGGAGTTGCCGGCTTAATGCAGGGCGAGAGGCTTGCTTTGGAACCGCAAAACCTGCTCCGTCACGAACGCAACAAGTAAGACACACAAGGCAAGGAGTAAGAATGGGTATCCTGAACCAACTCGCACAAAAGTATAAGAGAATCGCAATCGTGGGGATGGCTAAGAATGCGGGTAAGACCACCACTCTCAACTATCTTATAGAAGAAGCCATGGACGAGGGCATCGTTATCGGTGTCACTTCCACCGGCCGGGATGGAGAGAACACGGATTTAGTTACGGGGACGGATAAACCCAGAGTGTATTTAGACGCCGGCACGATCGTGTCCGTGCCGGTACAGCTATACGAGCTGGCGGACGCAGGGCTCGAGATACTGAGGATGACTCGGTATTTTACGGCCCTTGGCCAGTTGATGCTGTGCAGAGTAGCGGAGAGCGGCTATGTTCAGATAGCCGGACCCGTGAACACGGCGGACCACAAGAGTATGTGCGAAGAGATGATGGAACTGGGTGCAGAACTGGTTCTCATTGACGGGGCGGTGGATCGCAGATCTATTGCTGCTCCTGCCACCTCCGATGCCATTATACTGGCTACCGGCGCGGTGCTTTCAAGAAGCTTGAAAAAGGTAGTGGAGGAAACTCTTCATATCTTGACCACCTACCAATTGCCCAGGATTCCGGAGGGGGAGCTGAGAGAAAGAATCGAGACAGGCGCTGCACAGGACAGAATCATGCTTATAAAAGGAGGGCGGTCAGAGTATCTGGATCTGAAAACCAGTCTGACCGCAGGCAGGATACTGGACGACGCCATCGACAATGAAACAGAATGGGTCTTCATACCGGGAGCACTGACACAGAGCGTCATCGGGGACATTCATCCTCCCAAGTTAAAGGGTGTAACGTTTGTGCTCAAGGACCCAACAAAGATTTTTATCGGAGCCACCTCATGGCAGCAGCTACGGAAGCGGGGTTTTCAGGTCAACGTGCTGGAAAACATCGAAATTGCTGCCTTGACGGTGAATCCTTATGCTCCTTTGGGCTACTCTTTTGATCATAAAGAACTGCTGACAGCTATGAGGGAAGCTGCCGGCAGTATTCCGGTTATCGATGCCAGGTACGGTGAGTAGGAGAGAATATGCGACTCTGTAATCCCAAAACGAAAACAGAAACAGGATTTGACTACGTGGTTCACGGTCTTTCCATCAACACTCCCTATGGGAGAAAACGGGTAAAGGCTATCGTTGCCTTTGAACCCGGAAAAGAAGAAGCTCTTCGGGAAGAACTCCTGAGGCTGGAAAAGACCGTAGCCTTGATTGACAGTCAGTCCGGCCGAGTGGAACAGCTGCTGGAGACCCTGCACGAGGTGAAGGACAACTCCTTTACCATCGATCGCAGTGTGAGCAACGTACTCAGCGTGGTCGAGCTCTACGAGATTAAGACGCTGCTCCTGCAGATGGACAGAATGCGCAATTTGCTGGATGTAGCAGATCTTGAGATTCCCGCTGAATTTATACTACAGGATTCCACAGCTTTGCTTGACATTCTGGATCCGGGTAAGGAGAGGATCAACACCTTCTACATTTACGATGCATTTTCGGAAAAGCTTGCTGATCTTCGCAGAGAGAAGAGACGGGTAGAACTGGTCGTCCGGAAGGTGCAGAAGGAGCAGAAGCGTAAAGTAGAGCTTGCCTACGGAATCAGCATGACTCCCAAGTTCGAATATGTGGTCTCGAAAGCTGATAAGCAGCTCATGGAAGAGGCCCGAGCAATACCGGAACTCAGCCTTTTGGATGAGGATTACGTGTCTTCCACTTTCACGCTAAAGGGTGACGACGAGGTTGACAGGTTGAAGAAGAGCATGGAAGCCTTAAACCAAGAGATTGAAGAGGAAGAGCTTTGCGTTAGGGAGCGGCTTTCGTTGAAGATCGGCGAATTCAGGTCCATGCTACTTGATAATTGCATTGCCATCGGAGAGTTGGACTTTAATTTGGCTAAGGCCTTCTGGGCGCGGGATCACAGCTGCGTAAATCCTGAGATTACCACGGATCATGTATTGGAAATCGTGGAAGGGCGTCAGCTGGTGGTGGAAGACATTCTACGACAAAAGGGCAAGGAGTTCTGCCCCGTGAGCATCGATCTGCGGGATGGAGTAACTTGTATAACAGGAGCAAACATGGGAGGGAAGACCATTTCGCTGAAAATGGTGGGGCAATGTGCTATGCTGGCTCAGCATGGCTTTTATGTGCCCTGTACCAGCGCGAGGATTGGCCTTTCCAGTTACATTCATATTTTAATTGGTGACAGCCAAAACCTGCAAAGGGGCCTGTCCAGTTTTGGAAGTGAAATGGAGGAGTTGAAGGATATTCTGGATCGCAGCAAGGACGGGGCGCTACTTCTTATTGATGAAATAGCCAGTGGAACAAACCCCGTGGAGGGCCTTGCTCTGACCAGGAGTATCGTTGACTACCTGTGTGATCAGGCTTATATAAGCCTGATCACCACTCACTTTGACAATGTGTCTATCGGTGGAAAGATCCGAAACATGCAGGTGCGAGGTCTTGCGGACGTAGATTTTGAACTCTTGTCCAGAGAGATCCGCTATGCCAATCGCAGGGAGAGGATTGAGATAATAGGTAAGTACATGGACTACAGGCTCTATGAAGTTGCTGACAATAAGGAAATTCCAAAGGATGCACTAAATATAGCACAGATGCTCGGCATTGACCGGGACATCATACAGAGGGCCAGAAAATTAATGGAGGATCGAAAAGATGAAAAGTAAATTAAATTTAGATCCCAAAGTCATTGACAGTGCCAGGTCATCTGCGGCAGGTATTGCCGCAGAAATGCAAAAATTTATTGACAGGCATACCACTGTCAGCACAGAGAGGACTGTGGTGAGACTTTTGGGCATTGATGGCGTGGACGAAGTGGAAACTCCACTCCCTAACGTTGTAGTCGATGCCATCAAGGATGGCGGAGGGCTACCCAGAGGCGCGGCTTACTGGATTGGAAACGCCATGATTCAGACAGGGCTTTCTCCTCAGGAGATTGCTGAAAAAGTGGCTGCCGGCGACCTGGATCTTTTGAAATTGCCATTGGCAACTGCAGAGGAAGCGGAAATGAAACTGCTTGGCGTAGTTGAGAACACCTTGAAGACGATTAAGGGGGAGACCGCCAAGAGGACCCATTACTTAGATACCATCGGGGAAGGCAAACAGCCCTATCTCTATGTTATCGTAGCCACGGGCAACATTTACGAAGATATCGTTCAAGCCAAAGCTGCCGCAAAGCAGGGCGCGGATATCATTGCCGTAATTCGTACCACTGCCCAGAGCTTGTTGGACTACGTGCCTTACGGGCCCACAACGGAAGGTTTCGGAGGCACCTATGCCACCCAGGAGAACTTCCGTCTCATGAGAGAGGCTCTGGACGAAGTTGGAGAAGAGGTAGGAAGATATATTAGACTTTGCAACTACAGCTCCGGCATGTGCATGCCCGAAATCGCTGCTATGGGTGCGGTTGAGCGTCTGGACGTCATGCTTAACGATGCCCTTTACGGCATTTTGTTCCGGGACATCAATATGCAGAGGACTTTAGTCGACCAGTATTTCTCGAGAGTCATTATCGGTTACTCGGGAGTTATCTTCAACTCCGGTGAGGACAATTATCTCACCACTGCAGATGCTTATGAAGAGGCTCACACGGTTCTGGCTTCCCAGTTAATCAACGAGCAATTCGCTGTATTAGCCAATATCCCCGAAGAGCAGATGGGGTTGGGACATGCCTTTGAGATGGATCCGGACATGGAGAATGGTTTCCTTTATGAATTATCCCAGGCAATCATGGCCAGAGAGATCTTCCCCAAGGCAGCTTTAAAATACATGCCTCCGACGAAATTCATGACAGGTAATATCTTTAAGGGACAAATTCAGGATGCGCTGTTCAACTTGATTGCTGTTTGGTCCGGGCAGTCTCTACAGTTGTTGGGAATGCTCACAGAAGCCATCCACACACCTCATCTCCAGGATAGAATGTTGTCCATTGAAAACGCCTCTTACATCTTCAACAATGCAAGAGGAATCGGCGATGAAATTGAGTTCAAAGAAGGTGGCATCATCCAGGCGAGAGCACAGAGCGTATTGGCGGAAGCTGAAAAACTGCTGAAAAACATTGAGAAAGAAGGCCTTTTCGTAACTATTGAACAGGGCAAATTCGGCGGAGTGAAACGGGCGAGAGACGGCGGAAAAGGCCTGGCAGGTGTCTGTGCAAAGGATGAGCAGTACTTCAATCCCTTTATTCCCCTGATGCTAGGAGGTGCAAAATAATGGGTATCAAAAATACGACTGCAACAACCACGGTTGATTTGACTAAGGTCAAGCCTTACGGTGATACCATGAACGACGGCATGGTTCAGGTGTCCTTTACTCTTCCTATACCTACAGGAGATGAAGCCAACGAAGCCGCGAAACTACTGGCAAAGAAGATGGGCCTGGATGAGCCCAGCGTTGTCTACTTTAAGGATTTGGGTATCGGCTATACCTATTTTATCGTCTACGGAAAGTGCCAACACACGGTGGATTATTCCACTATCAAGGTTCCCAAAGTAGAAATTGACGTTATGGATCGGGTGGAGTGCGAGAAATATATCGAAGAGAATATCAAGCGCGACGTGGTCATAGTCGGAGCCTGTACCGGTACTGACGCGCATACCGTCGGCATCGATGCCATCATTAACATGAAGGGTTTCCACGGTCACTTTGGGCTGGAACGCTACAAAGGCGTTGAGTCCCATAACCTGGGAAGCCAGGTTCCCAATGAGGAGCTGATCGCCAAAGCCATCGAGCTGAAGGCGGATGCTATTTTGGTATCACAGATCGTTACGCAAAAAGACGTTCACATCAAAAACCTCACCGAATTGGTGGAACTCATGGAAGCCGAAGGCGTTCGGGATAAGATCATCCTTTGCTGCGGCGGACCGAGAGTTTCTCATGAGCTGGCGCAGGAATTAGGTTATGATGCAGGTTTCGGCCCCAATACCTATGCGGAGCATGTAGCGTCCTTTGTACTGACGAAATTAGTAGATAGCAATAGGGTTTAGATAAGAAAGGAAGTTGAGACATGATTGACAAAATCAAGACTGCAGATGAAGCTGTAGCCGGTATCCAGGATGGCGCAAGCATCATGGTAGGCGGATTTATGGCCTGCGGAACACCGGAGATCCTGATCGATGCATTGGTCAGAAAAAATGTGAGGAATCTCACGATTATCTGCAACGACGCAGGCGTTCCGGGAAGAGGAGTCGGCAAGCTGGTTTCAAACGGCCAGGTTAAAACTTTAATCGCTTCTCATGTGGGCCTGAACCCCGAAGTGGCGCAGAGAATGAACACTGACGTGGAAGAGGATAAGCTTGAGTGCATTCTGGTTCCCCAAGGTACTTTGGCTGAGAGAATTCGTGCCGGTGGGACCGGACTTGGCGGATTCCTGACTCCTACAGGGGTAGGAACCATCGTTGCCGAAGGCAAGCAGGTGCTCAACGTTGGTGGGAAAGATTATCTTCTTGAACTCCCCTTACGCGCCGATTTTGCATTTATTCGCGGCACCGTTACCGATAAATTTGGCAACACTACTTACAATGGAACGACAAGAACCTTCAACCCCATGATGGCTGCTGCTGCGGATCACGTAATTGTGGGAGCTTGTGAGGTTGTTGAAATCGGTGATATTGACCCCAACAACGTAGTGACATCCGGCATCTTTGTAGATGCTATCGTAGGAGGTGAAAAACAATGGCAGATTTAAAAGAAATTATCGCAAGAAGAGTTGCGAGGGAATTAAAAGACGGTGACGTGGTAAACCTTGGAATCGGCCTTCCCACTATGGTGGCAAATCACCTTCCTGAAGGAGTTCATATCGTTTTGCAGTCAGAGAACGGGATCATGGGAATGGGTTCCGCGGCGGAACCGGGCAAAGAAGATGTGGACATCATCAATGCGGGTGCGCAATATGTGACGGTAAATCCTGGCGCAATGTACTTTGACAGTGCGACTTCCTTTGGCATCATCCGTGGCGGACATGTAGATGCTACGGTTTTAGGCGCCCTGGAAGTGGACCAGCTGGGAAACCTGGCCAACTGGATCGTTCCCGGCAAGATGGTTCCGGGAATGGGCGGTGCTATGGATCTGGTTGTCGGAGCCAAAAAGGTCATCGTGGCCATGCTCCATACCCAAAAGGGTAAGCATAAGATCCTGGACTCCTGTACGCTGCCTTATACAGCTATTAACGTAGTGGATATGATCGTTACGGAGATGGGCGTTATGGAAGTGACGCCGGAAGGAATCGTCCTAACAGAGCTTAACGAAGATTACACCGTTGAGCAGGTGCAGGAAGCGACCCAGTGCAAGCTGATCATCAGCCCAAGCCTGAAGAAAATGGAGTATTAAAAAACCCAACCACGGGGACAGACCCCGTGGTTGCTTTTGCCCCCAAGGGGACAGACCCCGTGGTTGTTTTTGCACCCACGGGGTCTGTCCCTCTGGCTTTCATTCTTCTAATGGTTAATGACCGGTTGCGACCTTGTCCCGATTGTCTCGGAATAAAAAAGTAATTGCATAAATTCCTGCCAAACCTACAATAGCGAAAATGACCCGACTGGCGATTGCAGCCTGGCCGCCGAAAATGGCTGCAACGAGATCGTACTGAAAGAACCCTACGAGGCCCCAGTTGATAGCGCCTACAATAACCAGCAATAACACAAGTTTCTTCATGATATCACTTCCTTTCGCAATTATTTTCCCCAAATTGAGAAAAATTATTATTTTTATGCTTATAGGAATGTGTCCTTGGTTGAAAAAGGTGTTGACAACGGGTCGAATGAATGATAACTTAAGGTCTATATTAAAAAAGTGATGACCGGAAAAAAGTAAGGATCCAGGAAGCTACAGAGAGTTGCCGGGTGGTGAGAGGCGCAAGTGTTAATGGATTCTGAATACATTCTGTGAGCTGACCACCAAAAGGGCAAGACCCCGGTAGGCTGGTACGGGCGCACCCGTTACAGTGCTGGAGTATAATCGCAGAAACTGCGCCGTACTCGAGGAGGCGAAGGCTCGCAAGACCTTCGTAAACTGAGGTGGTACCGCGGGAATATCCCGTCCTCTGATTTATCAGAGGACGGGATTTTTGCGCGCCTAACCTCATTTGCGCAGCAAATGTCTGGTAGGCGCCATGTCAGGATTCCCCGGCTTCAGCCGGACCGGAATCTACGACTGTTGCAGTTTCAAAACGACAACAAAAGGAGGTAGAAAGATGTTTGAAAAAGTATTTATGATGGCAGTATTCTTTGCAGTTACAGTGGCAATTGGCATCTATTGCAGAAGGCATGCCACCAGCGTCAATGATTTTGTGCTGGGCGGACGGAATATGGGGCCCTGGATGAGCGCATTCGCTTACGGCAC
>JBAYOC010000035.1:0-8461 GCA_041678465.1 Anaerovoracaceae bacterium
CCTGAAAAGTACAACTACTATCCAGGTGAGTACCGGATATTTAAGGAGGTGACAGTGAATAGAAAGAAATATATAATCTCGATAAAATTTAACCTTTGCGAGAAAACATAAGAAAAATGGTGAAAATCGTCAGTTGGGAGGGGACCGGAGCATATGTTTTTAGATAACAATGAGTCTTTAATCCGAAATGAAGATTCAACGATCGATTCTGTTTTAGTTGCAAGCGATCTGAGCTTAATGGCCTTTATTGTATCCTGGTATATCTTTGCGCCTAAGATTCTAGTTATTGTACTTCTTCTCTTACATATCCTATTAATTCCATACAACAAACAACTGTCAATCGCAGAAAATGTCCAGAAATATAAGCTGCACGAATTTTGGATTGCAAGAATGTGCATCATAACAGGCCCATTTATTCTGGTTTCTTTTTCTTATCAACTGCGAGAAATCGCTTGGATACTTATAATAGCTTTGCTTGTGGAACGCTGTTATCTGTTCCCGCCCTATAGTCGGAAATCTGTAAAGGGAATTTCATTTCAATTTGAGCACCTTATCAGGGGATGTATTCTAGTTCTTGTTGCGGCTGCCACTGCCTACTTTTATTATTATTATAGGGCCAATATAGTTACCAGTATGGAAGAGGGTACCGTATACTATATAGGTCTGGATTACAAACTTCAAATCGGAGCTATTATGATCATTTTTCTTGTGGTCATCGCCTTGCTGGGGCAATGTATGGAGAGAATAATCATAAGGAAAGAACGGACTCACGAAGAAAAGCTGGCTGTCTATGACTTCTGGGTATCTTATCCGGTGTCTTGTGTTGTGGTCGTATTGGAATTGATGCTGTATTCCAACGCCTAAGGAGCATTAAGTTCCGCAAAATGTCCTGTAAGGATGGGTGGGGGGAGGTGGCAAACTACATCGACCAGACCTACGATTATGACAAGATAGAGAAAATATATCTGTCGGGAGATGGAGCCGGATGTATAAAAACAGGGACTGGTGTAATTAACAAGAGCACCTTACAAGGCGGTGAGGGTTGCAAGGGCACATATCGAGAATGGAGAAAGGGAGCTGTGGCGAGTAATCAGATAAGAAGACAAAGAATATTTAAAGGTCGTATTTAATTATGATATGCTCTTGCAAATCCTTCTGAAATATGCATATAATGGATACAGAAGGTGCTGCCGATAGACGGTCAGCCCTCACAAATTTTGGTTATGAAATAACCGCAAAGTTGTTAGGCTTTGGGCGGTTATTTCTTTTTTGTGACCGTATATGTAACGATAACAACGTTGACAACCAAAGCCATGAAGGCTATTGTTTCCGTTGTAGACATACGCATCACCCCCTCTACAGAGGGCTAACCGCCTACCGTGTCTCACGACAGCACCTGAATAGAGTATAATAGAAACTCAAGTAATAATCAACAATATAAGTAAATTAATGTAAATTGTGTCCTATCCGGTTTCTTGTCTTGAGATCGTATTGGAATTGATGCTTTATTATAACGCTAAGAGGCAGCAGTTGTAATGATCATCCTTTACAACAATGACGTATCTGAATCCGGAATCACTATGGCCAGGATAATATATACCATAATTCCGGCTCCTGAGAATATAAAAAACAATCGGACAAGTGTAGCACTCCATCCAAAATGTTCCGCGATACCGCCGCAAACACCTGCAATGATTCGATTATTGCGGCTTCTGCATAGCGTCCGATATCCTCTATTCTCTTGATAGGACCTTCCGTTCTCGTTGCCGGATGATCTATTATAGATCACTGCAATAATAACGATAACAATAGTAAACAATATAACTAGAGGCAACAACAAAGTAATTATTCTCATAAGCCCAAACCCTTTCTTGATTCATTTTACCATAGATAAAATAATGTGCAAAATCTCCAGTTGTGTATGGTTTTTTGGCGCCACTTTGTATAAAAAAGCCGTTTATGCAGTAGTTTGGAGATTTATACACACCTATGCGTATATTTTCATACATTAGTCGAAATTTTGCTCAGGATGCATAAGATTTTTCTTAGACAGTGGCATCCCAGGATGTTTTCTAACAGAGTGGCATCCTAGAATATTTTCAAAACAGAGTGGCATTCCGGGATAGTAGTAAATGGTTCCAGCAAAGGCCAATATTTTACATAAAGAATCTACACAACTGTGCCTCGATATGATACAATGTTATGAATATTTTTAATGAGGAGCAGCGTAAATGAAGAAGATTGGACTGAACGAACTGCGGGATATGTTCCGCGATTTCTATATGGAAAAAGAGCACTTTCCCAGAGGGAGTTTTTCACTGATACCGGAAAACGACAAGAGCTTATTGATTATAAATTCGGGCATGGCACCCTTGAAGGCTTATTTTGCCGGAACGGAAGTTCCTCCCGCAAAGAGGATGACTACCTGTCAAAAATGCATCCGCACCGGAGACATCGACAACGTGGGCTATACGCACAGACACGGCACCTTCTTTGAGATGCTTGGAAGCTTCTCTTTTGGTGACTATTTCAAAGAAGAATCCATCAAATGGGGATGGGAGTTCCTCACTGATGTGCTTGAGATGCCCGGGGACAAGCTTTGGCCCAGTATATATGAGGAAGACGAAGAAGCCTATGCTATTTGGAAAGAAATCATCGGTATCGATGAAGATAAAATTATTCGTATGGGGAAAGAAGATAACTTCTGGGAAATCGGTACAGGACCTTGTGGCCCTTGTTCTGAAATTTATTTCGACAGGGGAGAAGCTTACGGATGCGGCAAGCCTGATTGCAAACCGGGCTGTGACTGCGATCGCTTTATAGAAATATGGAACCATGTGTTCACTCAGTTCAATAAGGATAACGAGGGGAATTACACTCCATTAAAACATAAAAACATCGACACGGGGATGGGCTTGGAGCGATTAGCCTGCGTCATGCAGGATGTAAATTCCATTTTCGATGTAGATACCATTCGCTACATTCTCGAAGGGGTCGTGGAGATGTCCGGCGTTAAGTACCATTCTGGCAAAGAGCCCACCGACGTGTCCATCCGCATTATAACGGACCACATTAGATCCATTACCTTTATGATTGCAGACGGCATTTTGCCCGGCAACGAGGGCAGGGGCTACGTCCTTCGACGACTGCTACGCCGGGCCGCAAGACACGGCAGACTTCTTGGTATTAAAGGCAACTTCCTGGCGGAGCTATCTAAACGGGTTATTGCCACCTCAGGAAAGGCATATACAGAATTAGAAGAGAGAAAAGACTATATTCAACGCATCCTTTCCGTTGAAGAAGAGAAGTTCAGCCATACCATCGACCAAGGCAGTTTACTCTTAGAGGAAGAGATCGACAAACTCAAAAAAGAGGGCAGCCGGGTTCTTCCCGGTGAAGTTGTCTTTAAGCTTTATGATACCTTCGGATTTCCAGTTGAACTGACACAGGAGATCCTGGAGGAGAAAGGCTGTGACCTGGACGAAGAAGGGTTCAAGCAGCTTATGCAGCACCAGAAAGAAATGGCCAGAGCAGCAAGAAAATCCATGGATACGGAAGGCTGGAAGGAAGATTCCGTATATCTTGGGGATTTTGAACCTACCGTATTTATCGGTTACGACACCCTTAAAGATAGCGCGGAGGTCGTTGCTATTATTTCAGAGAATCAGTTGGTGGAAAAGATCGGAGCAGGGGAGAGTGCTACCGTTCTTCTTGACAGAACTCCTTTCTACGCGGAAGGCGGAGGGCAGGTCACAGATACAGGTGTTCTATTGAAGGACGGGTTCCGGGCCGATGTAGTTCATGTAAGCAAGCACCACGACGTGATTCTTCATAAAATCGAGAGTATATCCGGAGAACTGCATGTGGGCGATTCGGTGACGGCAGAGGTCAATATGAATAAGCGTCACGGAGCTGCCCGCAACCATACGACTACGCATATCCTCCACGAAGCCCTAAAACGAGTTGTGGGAGACCATGTGGGACAGGCCGGCTCCTATGTGACTGCCGATGCCTTGCGCTTTGATTTTACGCATTTTGAGCCGGTTACCACACAGCAGCTTGCTCAGGTTGAAAGCCTGGTAAACAGCAAGATCTTAGAGTTTTTACCTGTGCAGGCCAGAGCGCTTCCTATTGCGGAAGCAAAGAAGACCGGCGCAGCTGCGCAGTTTGGAGAGAAGTACGGAGATGTGGTCAGAGTAGTCAGTGTAGGGGATTTCAGTAACGAATTTTGCGGAGGCACACATGTAAACAACGCCGGACAGATCGGTGCATTTAAAATCCTTTCAGAAAACGGTGTAGCAGCAGGGGTGAGGCGGATCGAGGCCATCACAGGTTCTGCGCTGCACGATCGCTTAGAGAGTTCGGAAAATACTCTGGCAAGAGCTGCCGAACTGCTGAAAACACCTGCGGACAGCCTTATAAACCGCATAACGGTTCTCACGGAAGAGTTAAAGGCGAGTAGAAGGGAACTGGAACAATACAAGCAGCAAGAGATGGGATCGTCACTTGACGAATTATTGAAAAACACACAGGAAATAAACGGTGTCCATTTAATAACCGCTGAATTTGCGGATTACGATGTGGATGCGCTCCGCTCCCTCTGTGACAAGATCAAAGAAAAGGCAAAGAGCAGCGTGATCGTTCTTGCGTCCGTAAGGGATGAGAAGGTTACCTTTATTGTTTCCGTAACGGACGACTTGCTGGACAAGGGATATCATGCAGGCAATATGGTGAAAAAGATCGCCGCCGCTGCTGGAGGCGGTGGGGGAGGGAAGGCGGACATGGCACAGGCGGGAGCCAAAGATCCTGCTAAAATTTCCGATGCCTTTGCCCTTGCTGCAACATTGCTGTAAGTTTTGTTACAACAATATTAAATAAAAGGAAAACTCTTGTACCAAAGGGCTGCTTGGCTATAATAAAAGATAGAAAGTATTAGTTAGGTAGGTGATTGACATGGATGACAGGAACACCATACTGTTTAACAGCCCTGATAAGGATGGTCAGCAAACTACGGAATCAATATTAAAATCCGTATATGAAGCCTTAGAGGAAAAAGGATATAATGCGATAGATCAGATGGTAGGATATATTCTATCAGGGGATCCTTCCTATATAACCGGACATAACAACGCCAGAAACATTATTCGGCACATCGAGCGGGATGATCTGGTAGAAGAGCTCCTTAGGGCTTTCTTAAAGAAGTAATTGGAATGCGGCGGGCCTTTGGCCCGCCTGTACTTTATAAGAGGAGAACTATATGAAGGCAATGGCACTGGATGTGGGAGATAAGACCATAGGTGTTGCCCTGAGCGATGAACTTCTTATCACTGCCCAGGGCCATTCTACTATAGAGCGGGTTGGAATCCGCAAGGATACGGGAAAGATCCTGGACCTGGTAAGGGAACACGATTGCAGCGTCATCGTCATCGGCTTGCCCCTGAAGCTGGATGGCGGCGACAGTCCTCAGACGGAAAAGGTCAGAGAATTTACTGCGACACTGGAGAACAAGCTTCGGAGCAACAGCTTGCAAGATGTTGAGATCAAATACCAGGATGAGCGTTTTACAACGACAATCGCTGAGCGAGTCCTTATTGAAGCGGATGTGAGCAGGAAAAAGCGTAAAATTGTCATCGATAAACAAGCTGCCATCATTATCTTGCAGAGCTATCTAGATACAAGGCCGAAGGTATAATTCTTATAAAGACACAAAAATTTTAGAATCAGAAATCTCAGAATTTACAGATCAAACATAGAAGGATGCGCATTATGGAACTCACAATTAGCAAGGATTACGTGTTGAGCACTGCAAAAGAGCTTTTGGAATTCAACAGTCCAAGCGGTTTTTGTTTTGAAATCATAAACCGCATCGGAGGTTGGGCTAAGGAATTCGGATATGAGTTTGAAACCACTCGCAAAGGCTGCGGTATCGTTACATTGCCCGGCAAAAGCAGCGAAAAGGTGATTGGCCTATCAGCACACGTGGATACATTGGGAGCAATGGTGCGATCGATTACAGATGAAGGCAGACTAAAGTTTACTTTGGTGGGCTCTCCTATAGTACCGACTCTTGATGGGGAGTATTGCAGCATCCGCACCCGCGACGGAAAGCTCTATACCGGCACTGTTTTGAGTACAAGCCCTGCTGCTCATGTCTTTGAAGACAGCAAGACAAAGGTCAGAGACCCTCAGAATATGGAAATCCGCATCGATGAGATGGTAACGAACAAACAGGAAGTAGAAGCCTTAGGCATCTGCTCCGGGGATTACATATTTATCGACCCCAAAACTACCATAACGGAAAGTGATTTTATCAAATCCCGTTTTCTGGATGACAAAGGCAGCGTTGCTTGTCTGATCAGTCTGATGAAGTATATGTCCCGGGAGAAATTAATACCGGCATACACTACCAAGATTTTCTTCTCTGTCTATGAGGAAGTAGGGCACGGATCTTCTTATATTCCGGAGGACATCACAGAACTGTTGGCTGTTGATATGGGATGCGTGGGAGATGACCTCAACTGCACCGAGTATGATGTGTCTATATGTGCCAAGGATTCCGGGGGCCCTTATGATTACAATATGGTGACCAGATTGATCGACCTGGCCAAAGAGAATGATATTCAATATGCTGTAGACATTTATCCTTTTTACGGTTCCGACGTTGGATCTGCTCTTGAGGCAGGAAACAATATCCGGGGAGCTCTGATCGGTCCGGGAGTTCACGCATCTCACGGTATGGAACGGACGCATTACAACGCACTGGAAAATACCATCAAGCTTTTATACCTTTATCTGATGAATCCGGAGCTATAGGTGATTTTCGAGATATAACATATTATAGGAGCAATCTTCAAATAAAATCAGCTAGATTAGCAAAACTGAAGAACTGCCAATAAACAGTAAGAGCTAAACGGAATCAAAGAACTACAAAAAAGAACTTCCCGAAAGGGGAGCTCTTAAAATAGAAACAACTATTCCTTAAATCATAATTTTCGGCATAGATACTAATCCAAATCGCCAAATTTCCGGTTCCATGTCTTTTCAAGCCTTCCAGTGTCCAATATAAATACTCATTTATTAATCTTTGCTGTAGTATCCTTTGTTGCGTATTTCGTTTCTCGTGTTCATGTTCCTTGTCCTTGGTCTTATGTTTGTATAATAACATAAATCATTCTCAGCAATATCAAATGTATCGTATATGGTTTTGGATTATATTGAAGCACTTTTATGAAAACCAGATGAAATTTGGTGCTAATATGAATTAGAGCGACATCAAATCTCCATAAACGTTGAAATATGAACGTTTATAGAACGTAAAGCCAAAATCTCCGATTTAAGCGACTTTTATAGGACAAACCATATCCTGATACCTTTTAATATAGTTGTGTAATTGGCAAATGGCTGATTTTGAACAGTTTGGATAGCCGGACGCATAATGGAATTATAAGAATCCTATTTAGCATGTAACTGACATTAGATTTATATCCAAGTCGTAAGCTGGTCGTAATAATTCTTAAAGATATTGCGGAATCAAAATTTTCTGCCCGGATTGAATTCTGTCTGCGGAGATGTCGTTGATCTTACAGATTGCATGAACGACTTTGCGAACGTCCTGATCATCCGGACCATATGATTTCGCTAAATCCCATAATGTGTCACCATTGACGATCATGATTTCGGTATAAGTCGGTTTTGTCAGACTCACAGCTTGATTTCCACCTATTGCTGTTCCCGTAATTGAAATCAATATGATCAACATAATGGTCAATGATAGACAGAATCGGAATTTTGATTTCACCCTGTATCTTTTTTTCATGGCTGCACCTCAGCAATACCCTTCGCAAACATTTGTTCTTATTGCTAATATATCAGAATGCACGTTCTTTGTAAAGGGGTAGCTGAACATTCGTTCTTATTGATTTACTGATTGTTACAGTTCACCATACTATATATCACATCAAATGAGCAAAGAATGCGGTTGTATGCAGTTTGTGGCCCGATTCCCCTCTTATTTGCCGTTAAATGAGCAAAATTTTCGATTGTAGGCAGATTACAAGGCGGAAACCTGCTACAACCGAAAAATTTGGGCACAGATTCAGCGCCAAACAACTTTTCACCCCAAATATCAGCATACAAGTGGAAAAATTGCACAGATGGGTTGTAGTAGTTTTATTGATTGTATTTCATGAACTTGTTATAGTACTTGTCCACATAGGATGTGAGATCGTGCCGCTTAATCAACAGGAAAACGCACAATATGAGTGCAACCACAGCTAAGGCGATGAGACCCGCGTAGCTTTCCTTGTTGAGCATGCTTCCCATCATGATGGTTCCCATGAGTGCAGGCGTCCGCCCTATCAATGACAGCAACAGAAAAGGCTTGTAACCAAATCGCGAAATTCCTGCGGCATAGGTTACCAAATCCTTAAGAAGACCGGGAATAACAAAAATAACGAATAGA
>JBAYOC010000036.1:0-8440 GCA_041678465.1 Anaerovoracaceae bacterium
CAATAGATTTGAGGGGTATGTTCATTTCTTCCGCAGCCTGAGGAATGACATCGAATCCTACAAACATAGCAGGAACCATCAGGAGTACCACCACCAGTCCGCTGCCGTTGGTGGTCAGAGGCAACATATTGGAAACGCTGCCTAGTCCGACGCCTCCAAAGAAGAAGAGAATACCGCCGATGACCATAGCTACCGTTGCAGCTGTCTGCAATACGGCTGCGGGTTTGGCGCCTCTGTAGTTTACGTAGGCTAAAATAAGTCCACCCACAGAACCTACAAGTACCCAGGAGAGATAGACATCAAATCCTGCTACAGTCCAAAGGTATCCAAACCTAGGTAGCGGGATAAGATAGTCGATCGCAGTAACCATAGCCGGGCCTTCCCAGGCGGCAACACCGACATAGGCAAAGGTAATCATCCAGCCGGTAAACCAGGAGGCTTTGTAGCCCAGACCACGATAGGAAAACACCAATTCTCCACCTGCCAAAGGCAATGCAGGTGTCAGCTCCGCATAAGTAAGTCCCACAAAGATACACAATACAGCGCCGATTGCGAAGGCAGCTACAGCACCTAAAACTCCCGCTGCAGACACCCAGACGCCGGCCAGCATGATCCAGCCCCAGCCAATCATAGTTCCGAAAGCAAGAGCCATGACGTCTCTCATGTTCATGACTTTTTTCAGTTGGGCTCTCTCTTTAATTTTTGCCATTTTTTTCACCCTTTCTTAATGATAGTGCCCTCTAATTATATAGAAGAAAATTGCGTGGTTCGATTGCATCGTATATGCATCCGTTATTTTGGGGCACTGTTACCTCTTAATTTAGCAATTCCTATGCCAAAGCCCAGGAGGTCTGATTTATCTTATATCCTGGTTTTTAGGTCAAGGTTTATAGTAAGGTTTTTCGCAAAACCGGAAATTTATTTCCTTTAGTCCCCCTGCCACATACTTGCCTTTTGGATGATTGAATAGTAAAATGCGGTAATGCAATATATAAAGGAAGAGGCGGCACGCATAAGGAAAGGAATGGCAGCATGGCAAGAAAAATTAAGACAGTCAGCATCATCGGATTAGGTGCATTGGGAATTCTCTTTGGACATCATCTTTCGAAAAGGATGCCTGTGGAAGCGCTGCGTATCATAGCGGATGAGGATAGAATTGAAAAGTATGCAAAGGATCCGGTGTACTGTAACGGAGAGAAGTGCAACTTTCATTTTGTACAACCTTCTGAGAAAACCGGGCCCGCAGACCTAGTCATTTTTGCCGTTAAATACAACGGTTTAGAAAAAGCAATACAGGATGTCAGGAATCAAATAGGAGAGCAAACCATCATTCTGTCCGCATTGAATGGCATCAGCAGCGAAGAAGTGATCAGCAAAGTGTATGGCTGGGAAAATATACTCTATTGCGTTGCCCAGGGCATGGACGGGATTCGTAAGGAAAATACTCTGGAGTATGAGAATATGGGAATGTTGTGCTTTGGAGACCGGCAGCCCGGCACCATATCAGACAAAGTCAAGGCTGTCGAGGAGTTCTTTCTAAGTACAGACTTTCCTCATGAAGTGGAAACGGTTATGGCCAAGCGGATCTGGGGGAAATTTATGCTCAACGTAGGTGTGAACCAAACCGTCAGCGTCTACCGGGGTACATATGGAGATGTTCAGGCGGATGGTGAAGCACGGGAGACCATGATAGCAGCCATGAGGGAGGTCATTGCCATCTCTCGGGTTGAGGGGGTTTCCCAGACAGAGGAGGATCTGACTTATTGGCTCAAGGTTGTACAAGGTCTGCATCCCGACGGAAAGCCCTCTATGGCACAGGACATAGATGCAGAGCGCTTGACAGAGGTGGAGCTCTTTTCCGGAACAGTGATTCAATTGGGGCAAAAGCACGGTATTCCCACACCAGTGAACCAGTCCCTCTACGATCGTATCAAAACTATGGAAAGCCAATTCTAAAACCCAACCAGGGACAGGCCCCGTAGCGTAACCGCACGGCATGCCGGGAGTTCCCCCGTAGAAACCGTGAACCTCTTGAGGCATTTATGCGCCACTTAAAAAGCGCATCAAAATGCCGTCGGTTTCCGAGGGGGAACTCCCGGCATGCCGTGCGATTCTCTCAACCCGCCACGGGGTCTGTCCCTTTGGTTGGAATTTATCGATAAACGATAAATAGTTGTTGACAAACGATAAATCAATGACTATAATAAAGGGCAGAAAAAGCAGAAAGGAAGTATGATTATGTGGAATCCTGCCAAGTCGGTTATTTTGTCATCTGTATGCACAAAGTTGGTTATTCTTCTGGTATTCGTTTTTGCTTTTATTGCGCCTAACTTAGTGGACTATTATTTGGGCAATGTGGCAATCAAGCATCCGGATACTGCCTTTTGGTTTCTTGTAACCGTCTATGCATGCTGCGTTCCGGCACTGTATGCCCTATATTGTCTGGATCGCCTACTGGCAAACATTAAGAAGAAAGAAATATTTATCGAGAAGAATGTAAAGTACCTTCGCCGGATATCCTGGTGCTGCTTTGCTGTATCTCTTCTCATACTCATTGCCACTTTTTCTTCTTTACTTCTTTTTATAGCGGCGATTGCGGCAGCATTTATTGGCTTGATACTTAGGGTCGTAAAGAATGTAATCGAGCAGGCTATGATCCTCAAAGATGAAAACGATCTTACCATTTAGGACAGGAGGGATGAGAAATGGCAATTGTAGCAAATCTTGATGTCATTATGGCAAAGCGAAAGAAATCTGCCGGCGAGCTTGCAGATGAGATTGGCATCACGCCCGCCAACCTTTCTGTCTTGAAAAATAATAAAGCCAAGGCCATTCGTTTCTCCACACTAGAGGAGCTATGTAAGGCGTTAGATTGTCAGCCGGGGGATATTTTAGAGTATGTGGAGGAATGATTAGATGGGTAGTGAGTTATCAGGGGGAATTTATAAAATGGAAGGGAAAAGTGAAGAGCTATCAGCGATACCCGTGGATTTTAAGAGATCCGATTTGGGCTTTGTCATTGCAATGTTGGCGTGTGGGTTCTTGTATTGGAACCTCATCCAATTGGAGAGCCTGGGAGCAGGAGTTACCATATTTGCCGCCATACTGTGCATGGTGGCCGGTGTTTACCTGGGGGCAAATGGAATGGGGCAGACAAAAGAAAGCCTTTTATACCTGGCCATAGTGGCTTTATCTGCAGGCAGCTTCTTTCTATTTGACAATGTTGAGATCAAGGCATTGAACTTCCTCTTTCTATCCCTGGCTTTTGTCTACTGGATCGCGGTCTCCACGGGAAGGCGGCTGGAAGGGAGGCTTTCAGCCGGCATAATCGGTGATGGAATCAATCAGTTGCTATTGGTGCCTTTTTACAACTTTAACTGCGGGTATTTAGGGATAAAAAACAGGTCAGGAAAGAGCAAGCGCAGCCGGGGCATCCTGCACGCTTTGTTGGGAATTCTCATCTTTCTCCCTGTCCTCATGGTCGTAATTTCCCTTTTGATGAATGCGGATGCCGCATTCGAGCACTTGGTCAACAGTATCCGCATCTCCATTTCCGCAGACATTCTGGACTATATCATGCAACTGATACTGGGGATTCCCGTGGCGTGTTATCTCTTTGGATTGGTTTACGGAAATTTACACAAGAGGCACGCAGAACATATCACCTTAGCCTCCCTTGAAAAGGCATGGGCGGGGCTTCGATTCTTGCCCGGTATTACCGTATATTCGGCCCTGACTGTGCTGAATGGAGTCTACCTGGTTTTCTTCCTTTCACAAACCGCGTATCTGTTTTCCGCTTTTGGTGATCAGCTTCCTGAGGCCATGACTTATGCAGAGTATGCAAGAAGGGGATTCTTTGAACTTTGCACCGTTGCCGGCATCAATCTGGGTGTGATCGGTGCAGCCCATTTGTTGACGAGCAGAGGGGAGGGGACCAATGAACCCCCAAAAACACTGAAAGCAGAGACGGTATCCCTGTGCATATTCACCATGCTCCTTATGGCAACGGCCTTGAGCAAAATGGCACTATATATTAACTATTACGGGCTGACCCAATTACGGGTCTATACCACCTGGTTTATGCTGGTGCTGTTCATCGTCTTTGTAATCGTGACCCTGCGGCAGTTTAAGCCCTTCAACGGTACCAAGATCGCTGCTATCAGCTTTATCGTCTGCTTCCTCTTCCTCTGTTATGCCAATGTCGACGGCTTTATTGCCAAATACAACATTGACCGCTATCTGGACGGCAGTCTGGAAAGCGTGGATGTGATGGCTTTGGCACAGCTGTCGGATGCGGCAATCCTTCCCATGTTCGATTTGTATGGAAAGACGCGTGATGAAGAATTGAAGGTGGAGCTGAGGCGCGCTATCCTGGGAACGCCTAGGGGGGAGTTCCTTGGGTATGAGGATGAGGGCAGTTCCCGGGTTGGGGTCTACTACGAGTATGAAGAGGTGTATAAAACTTTCCGCGACTTCAATGTTCAAGCCTACAAGGCAAATGAGATCCGGAAGAGGTTTTAGAGGGCAAGGAGGTCCGGTCCAATGATGGCCTTACTGTCCTTCTTTTTACTTTTGTTCTGTTCCGCCAGGGTGTTTCTTTCCCAAAAGACTCCATCGGTATAACCCTGGATCGCATTATCCGTTTCCGCCATTTCCAGTCGCTTCTGCGTCCACACGCAGTACTGCTCGTTGTATTCGATTCCTGTATATTTGCGATTAAGTTTTTTTGCAGCCACGGCTGTGGTACCTGAACCCAAGAAGGGGTCGAACACCAGGTCGCCCTCGTTTGAACTGGCCAGGATGAGTTTTGCAAGGAGCTTTTCCGGTTTCTGCGTGGGATGCGCTGTGTTTTCAGGCATAGACCAATAGGGAATAGAAAGGTCATCCCAAAAATTCGAGGGGCAGGTATTTCGGAAATTGCCACTGGCTGTTTCGTCCCAATCCTTAGGCTTTCCATCCACTCTATAGGGAGCGACAACGCGCTTGCGCACCTTTACATCCTCCAGATTGAAGGTGTACTCTTTAGAACAGGTAGCAAACCAGATGTCTTCCATCCCATTTTTCCAATTTCTTTTTGCCCCCCGGCCTTTTTCCCTCTGCCAGGTAATGCGGTTTTGCACATTGAAGTATTCCATTAACACTTTGCCGATAACGAGGCTGGACTTCCAATCGCAGCAGACATAGATGGAAGCAGTGGGTTTTAAAAGGGGCAAAACGCCTTCAACCCATGATATGGTGTAGTTTTCGTAAGCCTCATCATCCTTCTTATAGTACATGTTACCGTGAAAGTCCTTATCTAAGTTATAAGGGGGATCCACGACGAGCAAGTCAACAGACGCCTTGGGGAGCAGTGGCATCACAGAAAAAGTATCGCCTAAAATTATGCGATTGGTCACATCCTCCAGGGAGGTGGGCTGTTCGATTGTAATACATCTATTCAGATAGTCTCTGCCTTCGTCAACAGTGATATCAATTGTTTTGTTTCGTTTCGCTTTCATTGTGACCTCATATAATGATTTGTTAAGTATGCGTCCCTTAGTATATCATAAATGCGTCACCTTTTGATAGAGCTTGTTACGCCACGTTTGGTGTATCTGCGACGGACACTTACATTAAAAATCCGGCTACAACATAACATATTGAAGCCAACACAACCGTTCCAAGCACATAGGGAGCGGCGACTTTTACTTGCCGTATATTAGCCACTCCCGTGCCCGCAGCGGTCATAAAAACGATATCCGAATAAAAGCAGAGAATCCCGCCGAAGGTCACCCCGGACATTATGGCTGCAATCGCAATAGACGGGTTTAAGCCCGTTGCAGCCGCAAGGGGAATAAATATAGGTATTGTTATGACTTGTACCACCCAATATCCGGCGGTGGCAAATGTGGTGAATGCAACGATTAGAAAAACTGCCAGAGGCAGAAACTGAACAGGAACGGACTCTCCGATACCTCGAATGAAAAAATCTGAAAATCCTATAATTTGATTTGCAGAGTTCAGTATGAAAGCAAAGAATACAATAAGAGCAATATTGCACATTGACTTTGCACCTTCAAAGCAGTTAGTGACAAATTCCGTTGGCGTCATGGTTTTTTGAGGTATGTACAGAACCCCCTGTACAACAATTGCTGCGAGCAGGCCATGTACCAAATCGTTGTCATATAGCATAGTGACCAGGACCAGCACGACAATAGGAATGACGAAATTCAATGAAGAGCTTGGCTTTTTGTCAATCGTTACGTCTAGATCGACGATGGAGACGCCTACTTCTTCTTTCACTAAAACAGCTCCCCCTTGTTGTACTCTCTCATAAGATTTCTTCAGCAGTCCGACCTTTGGGATAATACCGCAAGCCACTAAAAGACATACAATAAGGGTGAAAAACGGAAAATACATAAATGGTATTGCCTTTAAATAGTCAGAGAACCCCAGCCCTTGTTGGGAGATCAGCCCCACTGTAAATGCGGTCCAACTTGAGAAGGGAACCAAAACGCATATGCTGGGCGACATTGAACCAACCTGATAGGCAAGATGTTCCCGTGGGATATTGCTTTTATCCGTTATATCTTTCATTCCAAAAGATATGGCAAGGGTACCTATATAGTCGTCAATAAACATTAAAAAGGACATGGCCCAGGCGATGAGCAATGGCTTTTTGGGACCTCCTGCAAATTTGGACATGATCTGTCCAAAGCCTAATAGAGCGCCTGATTTTTGAGAAAGTCGAATCATCGCGCCAAAAGCCATAAGGATAATCAATACAAACTGATAGGATGGATTCGAAAGAACTCCATACATCATTTCTATGTATCCGGAGAAAAAGTTGGACCTATGGACAAAGATTGCACCTATAATCGATGAGATTATCATCATTTCGGCAATCCTTTTTGTCAAAAGTGCACCGACAACTAAAACGGTGATAGGAATACAAGAGATTAAACCATAGTCCATCCTGTGTCTCCTTGTGGGGGTTAGTTACTGAAATTTATTATATCATAAACTTCGATCTCTGGCAGCCCTGCTGAAAAGTAGTTATGTTGAAATAACATGGGAGGAAGTCGATGTCCGCACCCCCAAGTGTGCAAAATTTCAAGTTGTGTGCTGGTAATCGTGATAAAAAGCAGTTGCCTGAGCAAAATTTCAACTTGTACGGCACAAATTGTAAATTAATAACATCTAATAGGCGTACAAGTGGAAATTTTGCACAGAATCGGCAGACAATCTTCATTTACTTGCGTACAAGTGGAGTTTTTGCACATTTCGCGGGCTGGTTTATTCCTGTAAAGTTTTAATAAGCTTTACCCCCATGACGGTTGCGGGTATTCGATAATCCGGGGCCAGGTTGGAGAGGATGACCACTCCGATTTGCTTGTCTTTGTCAAAGGCCATATAACTATTGAAATTGTCGGTGCCTCCATTGTGCCAGATAATATTGTTCTCGGTATCGATCATCCACCCGAGGCCGGCAGCATCTATTCGGATCCCCAGTTTTTCGTACTGTTTTGTTGTGGCGTGAACCCGGGCATGTATTTCGTGTCCTAGTGATAGATAGGGTAATGCTTCAGACATATGTAGCTGCATATACTTCATCATGTCATCCATTGTAGAAACAATAGCCCCCGCTGGAATATAGGCGTCATCTGGCATCCAGTTCCAGTAGCCGTTCATATTCCCCTTGCCATCCGATATCCACGTGTTTTCAAGTTTCAAATCAGACTCAATGAAATCCTGCATAACTGTAATAAAATCGCTCGCGTATATTTCTGATAAAGCACTACCTACAACAGAAATACCGAAACTGGAGTATTCAAAAGGGTAGTCCTTGTCTTCAATTGAGATTTTTCCTGTTTTGGTGTTCAGCTCATCCCTACTTATTCCATAGAAAGCATTGGTCTTTCGGAAAAAATTAGTAACCATCTGCCAATCCAGATAATATTCCTTATAACCGGAAGTGTGAGTAAGAAGACGTCTGAAATCCGGATAGTAACCTTTTTGCGGAAGCTCTATATATTCATGGATGGAATCGGAAAGCTCCACCTTGTTTTCGCTTATCGCTTTGCACAAGAGAGATGAGGTAAAGGTTTTCGTTATAGAGCCTATCTCATACTCAAAGTCCTCTTTCGGTAAAATGCTTGCATTTTCACCGTAAACCGTGGTACTTGTTTCTCCGCTCTCAATAATTCCAACTGTTATGATGGCGCTTTCGCTATTTTTTGTTGTATAATCCAACATTTCTTCAAATGACATGGACGGTATCAAACTCATTCTATAAGAGGCAATGGCATAAAAAGCACCCACGCCCAGCGCCACAATTACCAATGCGGCGAGAATGAATCTGCGTTTTCTGTTTATCATTATTTTTGGCGCTCCTGTCTATTTGCCACCTAACTTGCTGACCGTGAGGAAAATCATGGTAATCATATTATACTTTCTTTGA
>JBAYOC010000037.1:0-8385 GCA_041678465.1 Anaerovoracaceae bacterium
GGGAAAATAGAGAGAGTAGAGCATACGGATAAAGAAGAGTAACAGGGGTATCTAAGAGAAAATGAAGGAAAAGAATACTAAGAAAAAGAGGAGAAGGAAAAAACGGTATCTGCTTAAGCTTGCCCTGTTGCTTGCCTTAGGCACAGGTATTTATTATTTCCTGTCCTCCTCCTTGTTTGATATACAAATAATCACGGTAGATAATAACTATTATTATACGCAACAGCAGGTAATCAGTATTGCGGAAGCCGGTATGGGTGGAAATCTTTTTAAGACGTCCACCACCGATATGAAGGACAAGCTCCTAAAGGATTCCTATATCAAAAATGCAACGATATCCAGAAAGTTGCCCAACGAGCTTATCATCACCGTAGAAGAGCGTCAGGAAGCCGCCTGCGTACCCTATGGCGACCAGTTCGTCATCATCGACAAGGATGGGATGATTCTCCGGTTGACGGACGTGGAACCCGCCTTGACTCTATTCTCGGGAATGACCTTAACGAACATTGAAACGGGCACACCCCTTGAAGCCGAAGAAAACTCCATATTGACGGGAACCCTCAAATTACTGGAAGGCATTGAGGATAACGAGCTGTTTTTTAAGAAGATCGAGTTTTCGGGCATTGTTATTAGAGCATATATATACGATAGTCTGCTCTGTGAGGGAAGTCCTGAAAACATCCTGAAAAGCATGGACGATTTGAAGGATGTGTTGTATGATTTATATATTCAGGGGATTGAAAGAGGGGTTATCAAAGTCGCCGGAGACGGTTATATCTCCTTTAGCGCTTTGGTAGAGTAAAACCTAGGGACAGGAGAGATTTTAATGCATAAAAAAGGTGGAATTCTAGTTATACTTGCGCTGGCAATTCTCATCGGTTTGATTCTATCAATTCAAATGAACACTTCGGATGCTTACGAACAACACGGAGGCTTGATTACTATTGCTCAGGCTAATGACCTGGAACGTCAGCTGAAGGAAGTACGAAATGAAAAAGAATCGATCATGGCAGAGTACCTGGAATTGGAACAGCGGCTAAAAGCAATCGAGGAGCAGAGTCTCAGCGAGGATGCTCTTCTTCAAGCTGCCATGAAGGATCTGGAACGATACCGCATGGGCTCGGGAGTATTGGATGTTCAAGGGCCCGGTGTTGTTATCACCGTTGACGATCCCATACCTACCGAGGAAAATCCCGGAGATGGATACAGCACTATTATGATCAGATCTGACTTATTGCTGTCTCTGATCAATAAGCTGAAGGATGCCGGGGCAGAAGCCATTTCCATCAACGGCCAGCGTATCATCGCAAGAACCGAAATCAGCCTGGCAGGAGACAACGTGAATATCAACACAGTTCCTACCGCTCCGCCTTATACAATTAAGGCCATAGGCAACTCCGATACTATGGAGGGCACATTGAACATTCGCTATGGTATCGTCGAAGTCATGCGCAACAATTACGGGCTTCAGGTCTCCATTGCCAAGCAGGAGGATATTGAGATACCTCGCTATAGCGGCGTTCTTCGCTATCTATATGCAAAGCCTTTTGAACCTGCGTCAGAGGATAGTGCTGAAGCTGATGCAACCGCTGATACCCAGGAAGCCGACGAAGCCAATGAAACCGATCAACAATAAGAGGGCTTGATATGAAAAGAAAAGCGATTTTATATTTCATAATATGCCTTTTTGTAGGATGCTCTATCGTTGTTCTGACCAAGACAGTCAATGGACAGCATCTTTTTGTGTCATCAAAAGTATTGGACGATTATAGAATCACCATTGAAGGTGAACGTAAAGATATGGAAAACATCATTAAGCTTACCGATGAGAGCAGGGAAGAGCTGGAAACGCTAGAGGCTCTGACGGCGGCTCACGAGGACATCAGTCGGGAAGTAGAAGCTAAGCTCTTTCAGGACCTGCATTTTTATAGTCTTGCAGGAGGTTATGTAGACGCAATCGGACCCGGAGTCGAGGTGGTTATCGACGACGGAACCCGTGATCTTGAATATGGAGAAAACCCCAACGATATTTTGGTACACGACCTGGATCTGCTTCTAATCATCAATGAATTGAAAGACGCAGGAGCGGAGTTGATCTCTGTAAACGGACAAAGAATCGTGGATACCTCCTCTATTTCATGTTCCGGTTATACAGTACGGATCAACGGACAGTTCTATGCGAGGCCTTTCGTCATTCGCGCTATAGGTGACGGTTCCCGCATGTCAGCCGCATTGATCGGCCCCGGTGGGTATGGGACAGTTCTAAAGGACTGGGGACTGATCTTTCGAATATCGATCCTCGATGATATTATAATTCCCGCATATGTTGAAGACAGAGCATCAAAATACATGACCCTGTCTACTGCTGACAAGGTAAAGGAAGGTGAAAAGAATTGATTATTGTAATGTTGATCGGATTAGCAGCCGGTATCTTTGTGGGGTTTGCCTTTGATGTCTCTTATCCTACAGAATACTCCTTCTATATTTCTATGGGTCTGCTGGCCGCCATGGACTCTCTGCTGGGGGCAATCCGAGCGGATATGGAAGGGAAATACAACAATCTCATCTTCATCAGCGGGTTTTTGACCAATGCGATACTTGCTGCGGCACTGGTTTATTTGGGAGACCGCTTGGGCCTGCCGTTCTACTATGCGGTAATCCTCGTTTTCGGTGGACGTCTGTTCCAGAATCTTGCGGTGATTCGACGTATTATCATTGAGAGATACTTGGCGAAAAAAGAACGGGATATCACCAATTAATAGATGCACGGATGCACCATATATGCTATAATTAGTAAAACATTCCGCTGAAAAGCAAATGTTAAAACAGTGAATGAATCTGCAGGAGGTAGATCATGCTTCAGTTTGAGGTAAACGAGGAAAGAAATGCACAAATCAAAGTGATCGGCATCGGCGGTGGCGGAAGCAATGCAGTAAATCGCATGATTGATGCGGGATTAAAAGGTATCACTTTTATCGCGATAAATACGGACAAGCAGGCACTATCCTTATCGAAGGCAGAAACCAAGATACAGATTGGTGAGAAACTTACGAAAGGACTGGGCGCAGGAGCAAATCCTGAAATGGGTCAAAAGGCCGCGGAAGAGAATATTGAGGATCTGAGTAAGTTTCTGTCTGGATCGGATATGGTATTTATAACCGCAGGCATGGGAGGGGGCACCGGTACCGGGGCTGCTCCTATCATAGCAAAAGCTGCTAAAGATGCCGGAATCCTTACGGTAGGTGTGGTCACTAAGCCCTTTACCTTTGAGGGGAAAAAGAGAAGAGACCATGCCGACCTGGGTATAAAATTCCTGAAAAAATATGTAGATTCACTTGTGGTAGTACCAAACGACAAACTGCTACAGATATCCGAGAAGAACACGACTATGCTCGAGGCGTTCGCCATGGCAGACGAAGTCCTCAAGCAGGGTGTTCAAGGTATTTCCGATCTCATTGCGGAAGCCGGCCTGATCAACCTGGATTTCGCCGATGTCCGCACAGTGATGAACGATCGGGGCATCGCCCATATGGGTGTTGGTCGCGGTAAAGGTGAAAACAGAGTGCAGGAAGCGGTAAAGGATGCCATTGAGAGCCCCTTGCTGGAAACCAGCATAGGCGGCGCGAAGGCAGTTCTCTTGAACATTATGGGCGGTTACGATCTAGGCATGCTGGAGGTCAACGAAGCTGCAGATCAGATCGAAAAAGCTGCTGACAAGGACGCCATCGTCATCTTCGGTGCTTCCGTGAAAGAAGAGCTGCAGGATGAGATCATCATAACCGTCATTGCGACCGGATTTGAGGACAGGGGGACGGATAAGATCTCAGGTGGAGATCGGGATATCATACGCCCCGGCATCGTTGACGGCAGGAGTCCGGGAGACCTCTCTCCACGTTCCGATGAAGAGAACGACAACGAGGCCGGTACGACAGATGATGGATTCGAAAAGAAATATACGACCGACTTCAAGATACCGTCCTTCCTTAACAAGGATAAGAACAGAGACTATTAACAGATGGATGAGGATGAGAAGCCGGAAACACCACCGGCTTCTGTTTTTTATTGATACCTACACAAAGGATGCTCATGAAACACATTACATCTCCGGAAAATCCGATCATAAAAAAGGCCATGAGTCTGAAGCAGCGCAAGGCCCGGGAGAAGGAAGGGCTTTACCTCATTGAAGGGCTTCATCTGTGCAGGGAAGCTCTGGGCGCAGGTGAGGATATCGAGACCTTTTTCGTAAGAAAATCCGCCTATCAGAAAGTGGAGGATCGCGAGCTGGCAGACATCATCGGACAGTCGCAGGAAATGGACATCAAGATGACCTTACTGAGTGACAATGTGTTTGACAAACTCATGGACACGGAGACACCTCAGGGTATTGCCGCCCTAGTGCGTAGCAGGAAATGGGATACAGAGAGTTTCTTTGGGGCAGACAAACGGAAAGGGCACGGGAATCTGCTGGTGTTGGACCGCATTCAGGACCCGGGAAACGCCGGCACGCTCATTCGGACAGCCGAAGCGGCAGGTTATCAGGGAATCCTGATCCTTAAGGGAACCGTAGATCTATACAGTCCCAAAGTAGTGCGGGCAACTTCTGGATCTCTGTTCCGGATGCCCTTGCTTTTTACAGAGAATACAAAGGAGACGGTGGAACTTCTCCACAGTCGCCGGAAAAGGGTAATTGTTGCCACGCCCTATTGCGACAGCTTTCATTTCCAGGTGTCCTTAGACAGAAATGTGGCTTTTGTCATCGGCAACGAAGCAGGAGGCGTCAGCAGAGAATTCCTGGATATGTCAGACAGGCAGGTGAAAATACCTATGAGTGAACCGGTGGAATCCCTAAATGCGGCAGTGGCTGCGGGAATCCTCATGTACGAATCAGTGAGACAAAATTTCCATAAAGAAGCGGAGGAAAAATAGTAACCATGCAGACAAAGCTAACATCCATATTGAAGGAAGCAAAAGATCGGCTCGCCGAGGCGACAACCATAGCGGAAACGGAAGAAGTTCGCGTAAGGCTATTAGGTAAAAAAGGGCAACTCACCGAGATTTTAAGGTCCATGGGATCTATAAGTCCCGAGGAGCGCAAGGTTCTGGGACAGGCGGCCAACAGCGTCAGAAGTGAAATTGAATCCATGCTGGAGGAAAAGTTCGCGGAGGTCAAAAATGCAGCAAGGGACCTCAAGTTCAGAGCCGAGCGCATCGATGTAACGGAGCCGGGCAAGCAGAGACCTTTGGGGACCAAGCATCCCATTTCAGTCACCATCGATGAAATCTCGAAGGTGTTTATGAATATGGGCTACTCCATAGCGGAAGGCCCCGAAATCGAGACGGTTTATTTTAATTTTGATGCCTTGAATGCAGCGCCAAATCATCCCTCAAGGGATATGACGGACACCTTCTACATCGACGATGACATTCTGCTCCGTACGCAGACTTCACCGGTTCAGGCAAGAACTCTGCTGAAGCAGAAGCCCCCTATCAAAATCATTTCTCCGGGAAGATGCTTCCGCTTCGATACCCCTGATGCCACCCACTCTCCCATGTTTCATCAGGTAGAAGGCCTCTTGGTGGATGAAGGTGTATCCATGGCCGACCTGAAGGGTACTTTAGACTCCTTTGCTAAGCAGCTTTTCGGATCCGATGCAAAGACCAACTTCCGTCCTCATTTCTTCCCCTTCACGGAGCCCAGCGCAGAGATGGACGTCTCCTGCTTCAAATGTGGGGGTAAAGGTTGCAGAGTGTGCAAGGGGAGCGGCTGGATCGAAATACTCGGCTGTGGTATGGTGCATCCCAACGTCCTGGATGTGGGAGGCATAGATACGGAAAGATATACCGGCTTTGCCTTTGGCATGGGTGTAGAGAGAATCGCTATGCTGAAATACGGTGTTGATGATATCCGACTGTTCTATGAAAACGATATGCGCTTTATCGAGCAGTTCAAATAGGCTAGTCCTATTTGAACAGTCATGGCAACGATTGACCATGACACTTAAATTGTTGGATGCACGGTTGCAGGATTTGGCGATTCACTCGCCGGAAACTGAAACCGTAGGCATCATATATTAGTAGTTGATGCCGTCATTCAAATAGGCTAGGGAGGAATAACGACATGTTAGTATATAAAGAATGGTTGGATGAATACTGCTCTGTGGATAGGAGCATCGAAGAATTTAGCGACCGGATGATTATGTCCGGCTCTAATATTGAAACCGTCGAGCAATTTGGCAAAGGGATTGACAATATAGTCGTGGGAAGACTGGAGTCTATTGAGCGACACCCCGATGCGGACAAGCTGTTGGTTTGCATCGTGGATGTTGGAGCAGAAGAGCCGGTGCAAATCGTCACCGGCGCCGGAAACGTGTTTGAAGGAGCTTATGTGCCGGTAATTCTCCACGGCGGGAGGCTTCCGGACGGTACCGTAATCAAGAGAGGAAAGCTGAGAGGTATGGAATCCTCGGGCATGCTCTGTTCCGCGAAAGAGCTTGGCTATGACGACAAGGTGATTCCCGTTGCCCACAAGGACGGGATTTGGATCCTAGATAAAGAATACCCCTTAGGTATGGATATCGTAGAAGCGCTGGAGCTTTCAGGGGCTGTGATCGATTTTGAGATTACACCTAACAGGCCTGACTGCTTGTCCATGGTTGGAATGGCCAGAGAGGCGGCGGCTACCTTTGACGAGAGCCTTCGTTACCCCGACAACAAATGCAAGGAAGAGAAGGGAAATGTAGAAGACTATGTTTCTGTGGAAATAAATAGGCCGGAGCTATGTCGCCGGTACGTAGCCAGAGTGGTTACAGATGTCAAGATTCAGCAGTCGCCCTGGTGGCTTCAGAGGAGGCTCATGTACGCAGGGATGCGCCCCATCAACAACATCGTGGATATCACCAATTACGTCATGTTAGAATACGGACAGCCCATCCACGCTTTCGATATAAGAAATATTAAAGGCAACCGGATTTGTGTGGACACAGCCAAAGATGGCGAGCTGTTCACCACCCTGGATGAGACCGAGAGAAGCTTATCGGAAGACATGCTGTTGATCAAGGACGGAGAGCGGAGCGTTGCCATCGCCGGCGTTATGGGGGGACTGAATTCCGAGATCGTAGGAGACACCACTACCATCATAGTAGAGTCAGCAAACTTTCAGGAAGACAACATACGCAGCACCTCCAAGAAACTAGGACTTCGCACAGAGGCCTCGTCCCGTTTTGAGAAGGGTGTAGATCCGGAGCTGGCCGGAACGGCTGCAGACCGGGTGTGCTACCTTATTGAGCTGTTAGGTGCAGGGACCGTAGTGAAAGGGGCTGTAGATTCCTATCCGGTCAAGAAAGAGGCAGCGCCTGTTGAGGTGAGATTAAGCCGGGTCAATCAGGTGTTGGGTATTCAGCTCTCACTGAACGAACTAAATACTATTTTCCAAAGCCTTGAGATGGAGACCGAGATGGCAGAGGATAAGATACGCGTACTTCCTCCTTCCGTCAGGCTTGACCTGTCCAAGGAAATCGATTTTGTAGAGGAAGCGGCCAGGATCTACGGCTACGACAAGCTACCTACCACACTTCCCAAAGGAAACAGCGAATCCGGAAAGACCATGCTGCAGCAACTGAGAGATCTGGCAAAAGACTCTCTTGTAGGAATGGGATATAAAGAGATACAGACCTACTCCTTTGTAAGTCCGAAAGGTGTGGATCACATCCGGATGGCAGAGGACAGCCCGGAAAGAGAAATGATCAAGCTACTTAATCCCCTAGGGGAAGAGAACAGCGTTATGCGCACCACCTTGACCCCGAATATGCTGGAGGCTTTATCCAGGAATTTTACTAGGAACATCGCCGACGTCAGAGCATTCGAGCTGGGAAACACTTTCCATAAGGACACAGGAAGTGACGGGTTGCCTACAGAGAGGGAGAGTCTTTGTATCGCTTGCTACGGCGAGGGAGAGGACTTCTTCACACTCAAGGGAGTGGCATCGGAGTTGCTGAATAAAATGGGGATTCGTGAAGCAGAGTTCGTGTCAGAATCTGCGTCGGGCACCTATCACCCGGGAAGATGCGCCGTGATTAAGTATAACAACCTGACCCTGGGCGTAATAGGAGAACTTCACCCGGATGTCATGGAAACTTATGATATTGCAGCCAAGACCTGGTGTTGTGAGCTGGATTTCTCCCGCCTTGCGGAAGCAGCGAATACGGAGCATTATTACAGCCCTCTGCCCAAGTATCCTTCCACCTCCAGGGATATCTCCATGCTGGTGGATGAAGATGTTACGGTAGCATCTATGAAAACGATCATACAGAATAACGGCAGCGGGCTGCTGGAGAAGGTGGAACTCTTCGATATCTAGCGGGGCAAGCAGGTACCGGAAGGCAAAAA
>JBAYOC010000038.1:0-8326 GCA_041678465.1 Anaerovoracaceae bacterium
CCGTTATGCTGGAAGAATACGGCGAAGAAATGGCCCGCGCCATCGTGAACTTTGCCAATGAACGTGAGGCAGATATGATCGTAATGGGATCAAACGGTATGGGATCCTTATCCAAGCGGCTTTACATGGGCAGTGTCACTACCAGAGTCCTCCATATCACGGATAAACCCGTGTTAGTCATCCAATAGCTCTAGGGTGAGGAAGGAACCTACCCGTCTTGTCCTCACCAAAACGGTTCCAATTCAAAAGATGCCGGACGCCAAATACCCGTTCTTGTATTTGGCGCCCGGCATCTTCTTGTTGACTTTAGGACATTAATCAGCTAGACCACCAGGGCACGGGCCGCTTTGCCGGTCATATGCTCTATGCTTACTTCTACCAGGACAACGTTGTTCCAATCCTTCTCGATCTCCCGCTGTCCTTCCTCTTCAAAGCCGGCCGAATATTTCGCTACCAATCCTTCCAGCGCCGCCCTCTTTTCACCGTCTTCTGTCAGTATCCTGGCCCGCCCAAATACGACGACACTGCGGTAATTGGTCGAAAAAGTGTCCGGAACCACATCGTCCCTTTCAATCACGCAAAAGGTTACCTTATCGTTCCGGTTGATGCCGTCGATCTTGTGTCCCACTTTCGCACAGTGAAAAAGTAGTTTTCCGTCCCCGTATGTATAGTTCAACGGAACGGTATAAGGATAGCCGTCTTCACCGCTCACTGCCAATACTCCGGTGGAGCAGGATTTTAGAATCCCAATGGTCTCCTCTGCAGACAACAGTTGTTTCGATCTTCTCATTTCTCTGAACATCATTCCACCTCACATCATGACTACCCAAGCAAAACCTATTTTTTTGATTTTATCACGCGAAGACCCACTTGTCGATTCGTAAATAATCTGATTAGGACCTGACCCAAAGCCTATTTCAATTGCAATCCTACTTATATCCAAATATAATTGACACAAGGTGCCAAGGGAACATTCCCCAAAGGACACGCTTTGGAGGTCATTAATGAAAAAAGAGCTTGGAATTACGGAATTTTTACTGCAACATGCAGACAGCCAACCGGTATCCTTTCATACGCCCGGGCATAAAGGCTCCCACCTTTACAGGAGATTAGGCTACGGCGAATTTCTCGACAAAATTATGGACTGTGACCTCACGGAAATTAGCGGATCCGATAATCTTTTTCAATCGGAAGGAATTATAAAAGCCGTTCAGGATAAATACAGTGACCTTTACGGAGTTTCTCACTCCTATCTGCTGATTAATGGCAGCAGCGGAGGAATCATTGCCTCCATTCTGGCAACCGTTCCGGCGGGAGGTCAGCTGATTATGGCGAGAAACAGTCATAAATCCGTATTCAATGCACTGGCACTGGCAGGCATTCAGCCGGTTTATGCCTATCCGGAGCTCATTGAAGAGTACGGAATTTCAGGTGAGGTCAACTGCTCAGAAATTGAGAGATGCCTTACAGAAAACCCTCGAGCCTCTGCGGTCATCGTAACAAGTCCCAACTATTATGGTGTATGCAGTGATATTGTCGCCATCGCGGAAACGGTCCACAAGCACGGTAAAGTTCTTATTGTAGACCAGGCTCACGGTGCTCACTTAAAATTCTTTGAAAAGAACATGCCCAAAGCCGCCGAGGAAGCCGGGCCGGACATTGTGATCAATAGCATACATAAGACCTTGGCCTCTTTCACCCAAAGCGCTGTGCTTAATCTGAACTCCGAAAGAGTAGATCGATATGTCCTGGAGGATAAACTTCAGTGTATTCAGACCACCAGTCCCTCCTACCTGCTGATGGCTTCCCTGGATATCAATGCATCCATTCTGGAAAACCACGGCCAGATCCTCATGGCGGAATGGGCTGAGAATCTTGACTATTTCTATAGAAGAGCATTGGAAATCTTCGCGCAAGGCGAATCGGTGCCGCCACGCCAACCCGGTCTAAAGCTGCTGACAGGATTAAGGGACTTCGATCGGAGCAAGATTACCATCGATTCCGGCGGCCTGAAAATCTCGGCAGCACAGCTGGAGGCGGAACTCATAATAGACGGGATTATCCCTGAGTTCACCACAGGAAATATTCTAATGCTCATGACCGGCATCGGAAACAGAAAAGAGGATTATGAAAAGCTCCTCTCCACCCTAAAAAAAATCAACCACAGGGACAGACCCCGCGGCTGCTTTTGCCCCCAGGGGGACACACCTTTATCGATGACTCTTCCTCTGCAGCGGCAAGTGCAACTCTTTGATATACCGGAATCCCGTATGCGTGTTCCCTTAGAAGAAGCAGAAGGGCTGGTTTGCGCCTCCCCCATTTCTCCCTACCCCCCGGGCATCCCCATAATTTGTCCCGGCGAAAAAGTAAATGCGGACATCATCGCTTACATTAAGAAGCTGCGAGATGCGGGAAAGGATGTCATCGGTGTCAACGAAAAGGGCGAGATCACCGTTGGCGAACCTTATCATCATGCAATAGGAGAGCAAGAATGATTCCCGCCAGAGGCAACACACAAAGAATGTTCATTACAAAAGGCAGACCTACGCGGTCAGCAATCATGCCAAGAATGGTGACGCCGATGGATCCCATACCTACTGCGAAACCCAGCACCAGTCCTGAAGCAAGTCCCACATTGCCGGGCAAAAGCCCTTGGCCCAGAACAACGGTGATGGAAAAAGTCGATATAATTGCAGCACCGGCAATAAAAGCAAAAATTGGAATCCAATAGTTGTTAAAATATACAAAGGGGTAGACGGTGAGAAGGGACAAAATCATGGAAGCCAACAGACAGTTGCGTCCTCCAAAACGATCGGCCAAGGGTCCTCCCAGCAGAGTTCCTAACACTCCCGCAATCAGCAAAATAGTCATCAGGTATTCCGGCTCCGCTATCCCTTTAAAGGCGGGAAAGTAAAAGGGAATGAAGTACACTAGTCCGGAATGAATCCATGATCTTACCGCTACGTAAAGCAACAAGAACACTAAACTGGCTTTCTTAGTTCTCACCCTCTGGCTGTCTTCTACTTTAACTTCTTCTTGTTCTTTTTGTTCTTTTCTTTCTTTTATGTATCCCTTCATGATTCTATTGAATCTGGGTGATAAATACAGAAAAACCAAAGCAATCAGAAAACCGGGAATGAAAAAGCCGAGGATTGATTTAAGGCCTGAGAAACTCAATAAAAATATGGCAAACATAGGGCCAAGGGCAAAGCCTACATTGCCTCCTACTGAAAAAACCGCCATGGCAGTTCCGGCCTTGTCCTCCTCACTCATCAAATGAGTCATCTTTGATCCTTCCGGATGGTAGCCTGCCACTCCAATTCCGCTCAACAGTATGACAAAAAGCAGTAACCCATAAGAATTTACCACACCGGTCAGAGCCAAACCCAAGGCGGAAAGGAAAATCCCAAGAGGCATTAGCCAGGGCATGCTGTAACGATCGCTCAACACCCCTAGAATGGGCTGAATAATTGCAGAGCTGAAGGTAAAGGCCAAGGCTATAATACCCACTTGGAAAAAAGTGAGATCTAGTTTTTCAGTGAGTAATGGTGTGATGATTGGAAGTACTCCATGGCCTAAATCAGCTATCAAGTGACCAAGGCTCATGAGCCATATGTACGGGTTAAGCAAAGTTTTCCTCATTTCTGTTAATTATATATTCGTTCAAAACAACAACTTATATCTTAACCACATGTTCGTTAAATAGCAAGCAGGAAAGCGTCAAATAAGCCTCTGTTCTTCTTCGTCCATTTATCCCACCATCGGTTCCTTGGTCTTTTTTAAGTACTTTTCAATTTAAACTATACTATAATTCCCCTATTTTCTCCACCCTCTAAACCTACATTTTAATACACTTGTTTCCCATGCATAAATCCTGCTAACGAACAAATACTATTTGAAAAAGTAAAGGAGACTAGCACATGATAGAGAACAAGCAGGGTCAGGGTGGCATATTGAGCGCCCAAGAGGTTGCGCGTGCACAGAATGCCATCAATCAGGGAATGACAGGTAGCACCGGAAATACCGGCGGATCGGGTGGTTCAGGTGGCTCCGGCGGATCGAGAGGAATAGTGAAGCCCGGTGATAAGGTGGAGGCTCAAAACGAGATGTTTAAGGCCGGCACTATGGGGGCAAACGCGCCGACCCAGTCATAAGGAAAAAGCACGGTCAAAAGGCTCGGAGCCAATGCGCGTTCCGGGCCTTTCCTTTTGCATATCTTGCTTCGGGATGTCATATACATATTTTGACGGGATGATTCTAACGCCAAAGAATATGACAATGATATAAGGGGGGCAATGCAAATTGAAGGATTACATAGAAGAACGTGTCATTGAATTGGCGCGCTATATTTTAGAGACCGATGCGACCGTTCGGGCAACGGCTAAGAAATTCCGAGTAAGCAAGTCTACCGTACACAAGGATGTGACGGAGCGCCTCGCAGAAATCAACCCTGCTATGGCAGCAGAAGTAAAGAGCGTGCTTGACAACAACAAGGCAGAGCGCCATATTCGCGGCGGCCTTGCAACACAGCAGAAATACAAATGTCTGCACGAATAGCCAAAATTAAGTATATGGCAATGTCCTTTGTAAGCAATGCATTAGACCGATAAAATCGCCCGGAGCATAAAAGCTACCGGGCGACACTTTTGGGATGGGTTTACAGTCAGTCATCAAAGGGAAAATTATTATTCCAAAGCGGCAAATTGAGCAGGGTCAATAGGAATCCCGTCCTGCAGAACTTCAAAATGCAGATGTGGAGGATCACTGCTCTCAAACAGGGCGGTAATACCCACACCACTGATTACATCACCTGTTTCTACCACATCCCCTTCCTCTACCATACGATCCGTAGAGAGACTTGCATAGCGGGTCATATAGCCGCTCCCATGACTGATTTCAATGGTGATTCCGAGCTTGTCATCGTTATATACTTTTGTGACAGTGCCACCCTTTACCGCTGTGACCGGTGTATCGGGGGCCGCTTCAATGTCAACGCCCTGATGTACCACATATTGATCTAAAGTCGCACTGTAAATCAATTCATCCCCGGAATACCCCTTGGCGATCACACCGCCTTCAACAGGCCTCGTCATCCCCCTTTGCGAGTTCTGTTCACCTTGTGGACTTGGTGCCGGTGTATCCCGACTGTCCACCGTAGGCACAGGCTGTACTACATTTAGGCCACCTTCCCCGATGAGATAGTCCTCGCGCTCATCATTAACATTGTTTTCGTTGTTGAGGTTATCCTCTTCCGCTACCCACTGACGATCATTGTCCCAGACCAGCATGGCTGCCGCCACAATAAGGAGAATGGCGATAACGGTTACCATTGTATAGCGGTAGTTCCATTTGCGCCTATCATCCTCGTTTCTATCGTATGCGCTGTTGCCGTCAATCCGCATTATTTCACACCTCCGTCATAAATAAGAATTGCGTTTCTAGTAGTATTTCCTTTTCTTCTGCATATCATACCTTGGAAGCGTGGGGACGGTTCTTTTGCTTCCATTGCTTTTCCTACGTCAAAAAGCTATAATAGATGGTAAATTTAATCATAGTAAATAAGAAGCAGGAGCAAAAATGTATCCCTCTACAAAGCAAATTGACACGGAATCTTCCCTTAAACACCACCTGGATGTGGAAGTTTTCTATCTGAACGAAAGCGGCATCATGAAGCCCTCGGCCTATCAGGCTCTCTTTGCACAATTGGCAGAAAAGCACCTGGACATCTACCATTCGGGAGCAAGCGAAACCATGAAATACGGGCTTGCCTGGGCTTTGATTTCCATGTCCATCGAAGTGAAGCAACCTATTGACACCTGTATGAAGCTCTCCGGCTACACCTGGTATTCTAAACGGCAAGGTCCCTATTTTCGCCGTGAGTTGGTCTTCTGCAACGACGAGGGCGATATTATGTTTCAGGGCAGTACCTTCTCCGTCCTGTTAGAAGTTGCCACCAGGAAAGTCTTTCGTAAAAAAGATCTTCCCTTTAAGCTCACTGAACCCAGCGGTGTTTTTTGCATGGAAGCGGATCATCACTTCAGAGAAAACCTGGAATTCAAACCTTGCGAAACCAGAAAAATCTACAACAGCGATGTAGATTTGCTGGGGCACGTGAACAACCGCCGTTATGGAGATTTTGCTTATGATGCCCTGACAGCAGAGGAAATACTCCGCCTTAGAAAGATTAAGCGAATGGATTTGTATTTCATATCGGAAATGCGAAACAAAGATGATTTTACTGTATTTAAGTCGGTGGAAGAGAATCGGATTCTGCTCCGCGGCCATAATAATATGAAGAACGATACTGCTTTTGACATTGTTTTTCAGTTTTGAGCAGTGGCAGTTTCGAGACTCGTTACAAATAGGAGGGATTTATGGAAAGCAACAACCATAACATCATCACAATATCAGAGGATTTGATCAACCGTTCCCTACGGCAAAAGATCCTTTCCTCTCCGGCGGGAGAGTATATTAACCATTATAAAATCACATTTTCCGGAGGTTACATTTATTTAACGCTGGATCTTCAAGTCAAAACCCTTGGTGCTCTCACTGCAAAATACCGGTTGGAAGTCGCGGACCTCATTTTTAAGCCGGGCTCTCACAGAATCATTGCAGATTATGTGGAGGACGTGAATTCCAAGGGGGGTTTTGCTCAAAGCATGATGCTGAAAGCGGCCGCTCTCAAGGGCGGTACTTTCCTGCAAATGGTAGTCAATATGACCAACCCTCCCGACATTGAAGTGGATGCAAAAAGCTGCTCCATCAATCTGGAACAGCTCCTCAATCTCAATAATGACCTAACCTCTATGCTGACATTGGAATATGGCGATAGCAGGGACGGTATGCTACAGCTGACCTATCAGTTAGCACTTTAATACATCCCCGGCCTTTCGGCTTATTTCCTCTTCAGTATCAGGTAAGCGCCTACGATTACAATGATTCCGGCAAATACCAGCTCGCCCGGCAACCAGGGAAGGATGTACCGAAGCACGATCAAGCCTCCGGCTCCAATAAGGATAATCCCCAATGCCAGCACCGTATTGCGGTTGCTCTTATCATAGGATTCCGGTGAATAATCCGAGTAATCGGCCTCCGGTCCTTCTCCACTCTCCCTATAAGATCTGGAAAGGTCTCCGGCATCTGCAGAAGGAATAATTACCGCTGCTATAATGTAAGCAATTAAGCCCGCACCGCCCATGAGAGTAAACACTACTACAAGCAGGCGAACAATCACCGGGTCAACTCCGAAATATTCTCCCAGGCCTCCGCACACACCGGCAAATACCTTGTTTCTAGACGATCTGTATAATCTCTTGTCCACGCACATCACCCCTTTATGTTGATACTTTATTTTACCATCTATTCTATGCAAAGTATATAAGGTGTAATTCCTGCGCGGTAGCTTTAATAAGTTTATAATGTAATTACTTTATTCACCGCCTGCATTGCTTCGGCTATATCATACATATTGCTGACGGTTCCTATCTTCAGGCTGTCTTCCAGGTTGTAGAATTTCAAGCATGTGCCACAAACCAGGATCTTGGCTTCTCTGTCCTGCAGGGCCTTCAGATGCTCTACTGCCTGGTCGTTTGCCACAGGCACTTTCACTCCGTCATTCATAAAAAGCACATAATCAGGAGTATTCTCACCTTGCTCCAACGTGTAGAAGAACATCTTCATCAAGGATTCTCCCAGTTCCGGGTCTCCGTCACCGATGCCTTCCCTTCCAATGAAAATAGCCCAGGATTGTTTCCCTGCCGCAACACGGGTACTCGTATCGCCTTCCGCCGATTTTACAAACCGAATGGAAAAGTCGTCTAACCCTTTTCCCTCTATGGCGATATTGAAACCGTTGTTTTCCCCGAAGCGAGTTAGGTTTTCAACTGCAGTCTTATTGTCAACAAGCAAGGTAAAATCTTTATTTCCCCGGTCGGCTTCTTTCTTTGCCATAATGACCGGTATGGGGCAGGCTTTTCCCCTGGCATCAATCATACTGTCCATTGGTGCATCCTCTCTTTCCAAGCTCATTCGTTTTCTGCGAGCAACACATAATCGCCTTCGTCTTCCCGGTAAAGTCGTTCAACATCCGGTGTGAAGATTTGTTCCAAAGGAAGTTCGTCTGGGGAGGAAACACCCACGCAACTTCCGCAGGAGGAGCTGAGCTTTCGAGGCACCGGCTTAAGCACCGCCATAGCCCCCATTTCACGAATATACTTGTTATATTTCACCGCATCAAAATGCGTATGAAAGGTAGCTAGGTATTTCATTTCGTCAATCTAAGCAGGTAATCTTCATCCTGTTCCTCTACGACTACTTGAAACTC
>JBAYOC010000039.1:0-8315 GCA_041678465.1 Anaerovoracaceae bacterium
AAAACGCCTACGTGAAGAAGTTGGAAACTCTGGCGGCGGAGCACGATATCTTGCTGATTTTCGACGAGGTCCAGACAGGAAATTGTCGAACGGGAGACTTTTTCTCATATCAGGGGTTCGGCGTACTGCCGGATCTGGTGACCACGGCGAAAGGACTGGGAGGTGGATTGCCCATCGGCGCGCTGCTGGTAAATGAAAAATGTAGAAGCATTCTCTCTTCAGGAACTCACGGTTCTACCTTCGGTGGAAACCCCATTGCCTGTGCCGGTGCCAATGCGGTACTCGATATTATTGAGGCGGATGGATTTTCGGAACAGGTGAAAAGAAAAGGTGAGAAAATCCGACAGACCATAGTAGGATGGGAATTGCCTATAATAAAGGAAGTCAGAGGAAAGGGCCTCATGCTGGGAATTGAGATTACCGATATGAGTGTAAAAGAAATTGTGGCTGACCTGTTGACCAAAGGTCTTGTTCTATTGACTGCAGGGTCAAATGTGTTGCGGCTACTGCCTCCATTGACAATAACGGACAGGGAAATTGATCGAGGTCTCCAGATTCTATATGAGCACTTGGTTGAATTATAGTTCGTAAGGTGTGCAGAATTTCAAGTAGTATGTGAAAAATCGACATTTCATGGTGGAATCCGTGCAAAATTTCAATTAGTATGTGGATTCTCATAAAAATTCCACATACTACTTGAAATTCTGCACATCTGGGAGAGAAATCAAAAAGAACCGTCCCTTTTGATTTTGCGCCTTAAAAAAGTACTTGCCTTTCCCTAGGCCTTGTGCTAACATGTAATAGCTGTATTTGAGAAGTAAACCATTGAAATAGATATTTTGTAAGGAAGGTGAGAACGATGAAAGAAGGAATCCATCCTGTATATAAGGAATGCAAAGTTACCTGTGCATGCGGAAACGAATTCGTGACAAAGTCGACGAAAGAGGAACTGAGATTGGATGTATGCTCTGCATGCCACCCGTTCTTTACGGGCCAGCAGAAGTTTATCAACCGCGGCGGCCGTGTCGAAAAGTTCAAGAAAAAGTTCAACATCGAATAGGACAAAAAAACCGGAAAACTTGCATTTCCGGTTTTTTTAGAAATTGCAGCACAAAATAGTCTTTATGTGAGACTAAAATTGAACCCTCTCAAGGGGGGACGTGATCGGGAGTTAATATAATGTTCGATAAATTAGATTTCATGGAAGAAAAATACAAAGATCTGTCATTCAAGGTTTCAGATCCTGCCATCATCGCCGAGCAAAATGAATGGCTGAAGATGATGAAAGAAATGTCTGACATGGAGCCCATTATAAAAAAGTACAAAGATTATAAAAGAGCCAAGGATGAAATCCACTCTACGAAGGAACTGCTGGGAGAAAGCGGCGTAGATGAGGAATTGCGGGAGTTGGCTAAGGAAGAGCTTGCTGACGCCGAAGGCCTGCTGGAAGTCTACAGCGAGGAACTTCGCATTTTGCTGTTGCCGAAGGACCCCAATGACGAGAAGAACGTTATTATGGAAATCCGTGCGGGAACCGGCGGCGAGGAGGCCGGGCTGTTTGGAGGCGACCTAATGCGCATGTACATGCGCTACGCAGAACGTCGCAATTGGAAGACGGAAATCATGGATGTGAACGAGACCGGCATAGGCGGAATTAAGGAAGCCATAATACTGATCAAGGGAAAAGGCGCTTACTCAAGGCTGAAATACGAGAGTGGCGTCCACCGGGTGCAGAGAGTGCCGGAAACCGAATCCAGCGGAAGGATTCACACCTCCGCAGCTACAGTAGCTGTTTTGCCTGAAATAGATGACGTGGAGATTGAAGTCAACCCAAGCGATGTACGGGTAGATGTATACCGTTCTTCCGGGAACGGCGGTCAGAGCGTCAACACCACGGACTCCGCGGTACGGCTCACTCATGAGCCAACGGGTATCGTAGTCACTTGCCAGGATGAGAAGTCCCAGCTGAAAAATAAGGAAAAAGCCTTCAAGGTATTGCGGGCGAAGCTTTATGATGTCAAGATACAGGAGCAAAACAAAGAAATCTCAGAAACCAGAAAGAGCCAGGTGGGCAGCGGTGACAGGAGCGAACGCATTCGCACATACAACTTCCCCCAGGGCCGGGTTTCCGATCATCGAATCGGTATGACAATTTATAAGCTGGACTATTTTCTCGATGGCGATATCGATGAGATCATTGATGGCCTCATCACATCGGACCAGGCGGAGAAGATGAAGAATTTCTAAATGAGAAACTGACACAGGCGATGGAATGAAAACCAAAATATATGAAATTAGTGAATTGGATGAAAGAGCGCAAGAAGAGCTTGCGGAAGCGGCAGGAATCCTGAGGAATGGCGGAGTCGTTGCCTTTCCCACGGAGACGGTTTACGGTCTAGGTGCAGATGCTTTGAATCCCAAGGCGGTGGCAGCGATCTACCGGGCCAAGGGCAGACCTGCCGACAACCCCTTGATTGTGCATATCGCTGAGAAAGAGATGCTTTCGGTTTTAACGCCTGCAGTCACGAAAGATATGGAAGTGCTTGCCGGGAAGTTTTGGCCGGGCCCGCTGACCATGGTGATTCCCAAGACGGACATCGTTCCGGACATAACAACAGGCGGATTGTCGACAGTTGCTGTACGAATGCCCGACGAGCCCACAGCGCTCCGGTTAATTAAGTTATCCGGCCGCCCCATCGCAGGTCCCAGTGCCAACCTTTCCAAGCGCCCAAGCCCAACAAAGGGCGAACATGTGGTTCAGGATATGGACGGTAGGATCGACGCAATTATTGTAGGAGCAGATTGCCGGGTGGGAATTGAATCAACTATTATTGACCTGACAAATCCCCTTCCCCTTATACTGAGACCAGGCATTCTTACGCCGGAAGAACTGAGTTGTGCGCTGGGTAAAGAAGTCATCATAGATCCGGGCATCTTGACCCTACCAGACGAGGCTTTCATGGGAAACCCAAACGAGGGCCCTGCGCCGAAAGCGCCCGGGATGAAGTACACGCACTATGCGCCAAAAGCGGAGATGATAATTTTGCGAGGCCCTGCTGACAGGGTGAAGCGGAAAATGGAAACCATTCGCGCGGAGAAGGAGCAAAAGGGGAAGAAAGTAGGCATTGTACTCTTTGATGAGGAAGATTTTAAAGCAGCCGCTCACGATTTCTTTGCTAAACTACGGGAATTGGACGATGAAAATATGGATTTGATTCTAGCGGGCGCCCTGAGCCAGGAAAACTCTATTGGGCTGGCAGTAATGAACCGGATGCTAAAGGCTGCAGGGTACAATATAATTGATGTCTAAAATATCCGAAACTATAACAACAGGAGGCGAAAATCATGAAGCTTGCACTTGCCGCCGATCACGGCGGATATGAACTCAAGGAACTGATTATAGGGTATTTAAGTAACCGGGATGACTTGGAGATCCGGGACCTGGGCACTCATTCCTGCGATTCGGTGGATTACCCGAAGTACGGCAAGGAATGCGCCGAGTTAGTGGCAGCGGGCGAAGCAGATAAGGGAATTGTTATCTGTGGAACCGGCATAGGGATATCCATTGCGGCCAATAAGGTAAAAGGGATCCGTTGCGCCCTGGCCACCAATGTCTTTATGGCGGAGATGAGCCGGAAGCACAACGACGCAAACATGCTTGCCCTAGGAGGCAGGGTTCTTTCGCCGGAAGAGGCAATTGCTATCGTAGACATCTGGCTGTTCACGGAATTTGAAGGAGGACGCCACCAACGCAGAATCGACCTTCTGGATTGCTAATCAAAACATATTAATAAGGGTTCTTGGAGAGAAAGGGAGAGAAAATGGGAAACGTATACGTATTCGATCATCCGCTGATTCAACACAAACTGGCTATTTTGCGGGACAAAAATACCAGCACCAAAGACTTCAGAGAGTTGGTAAAAGAAATCTCTATGCTAATGACCTTTGAAGCCACCAGAGGCCTGCCACTGGAAGAGGTGGAAATCGAGACTCCTATGTGTAAGTCAAAAATGTTCATGCTGAAAGGTGAAGATATTGCAATCGTGCCGATTTTGAGAGCGGGACTGGGAATGGTAGAAGGTATGCAGGCCTTGATTCCCAACGCAAAGGTTGGCCATGTTGGCCTGTACCGGGATCCGGAGACTCACTGCCCTGTGGAGTATTACTGCAAGCTTCCTTCCGATATCAACCACAGACAGGTTTTCGTCGTAGACCCCATGCTGGCGACAGGTGGATCAGCAGCCGCTTCCATCGATTTCATCAAAGCCCGGGGTGGCAAGGAGATCATTTTCTTGTGTCTGATTGCGGCTCCCGAAGGCATCAAGGTGCTGCAGGAGGCCCATCCGGATGTGGACATATTCATTGCAGCCAAGGATAGCCACCTCAACGAGAACGCCTACATCGTACCCGGTCTGGGAGATGCGGGAGACAGGCTTTTTGGAACAAAGTAAAAGCAAAAAATAGATAAGGGACAACGAAGGTAGAGTAAGGAGTAGTGTGAAATGTATGAGATCCGCGACAATGTCAGCAAGCACACAAATGTATATGATGTGCTGAAAGAGAGAGGCTTTATCAAGCAAACCACCCATGAGGAAGAGATTCGGGAATTGCTTGAAAAGGAGAAGGTCACCTTCTATATCGGCTTTGATCCCACTGCAGATTCCCTCCATGTAGGGCACTTCATGCAGGTCATTATCATGATGTATATGCAAAAATACGGTCATACACCCATCGTCCTCATCGGCGCGGGAACAGCTATGATCGGAGATCCCTCCGGAAGGACGGACATGCGTCAGATGATGACCCCGGAGACCATACTGGAAAACGGAGAAAAGTTTAAGACAACTTTTAGCAGGTTCATCGATTTCGATGGTGGAAAGGCGATTTGCGAAAATAATGCTAACTGGTTGCTGGATCTCAAATATGTAGATTTCATACGTGACATAGGCCGGCATTTTTCCGTCAACAGGATGTTGACCGCTGAGTGCTTCAAACAGCGGCTGGAAACGGGATTGTCCTTCCTGGAGTTCAACTACATGCTGATGCAGGGTTATGATTTTCTGGAGCTCTACCGCCGTTACAACTGCAAGATGCAGTTTGGCGGTGACGATCAGTGGTCCAATATACTGGCCGGTGTTGATTTGGTGCGCAGAGAGGAACAGGAACAAGTTTTCGGCATGACCTTCGCACTGCTCACGACCAGCGAGGGTAAGAAAATGGGCAAGACCCAGAAGGGTGCTCTTTGGCTGGATGCGGAGAAAACCACGCCCTATGAATTCTACCAGTACTGGAGAAATGTTGAGGATGCCGACGTGCGGACCTGTCTTTCCATGCTCACCTTCCTGCCCATGGAGGAAGTGGAAGAGCTATCTTCCTTGAAGGATGCTGAGATCAACCATGCAAAAGAAATCCTGGCTTTCGAAGTTACCAAGCTCGTTCACGGGGAAGAGGAAGCAAATAAAGCCCAGGACGCGGCCAGAGCGCTCTTTGCCGGCGGGGGCAGCATGGACGATGTTCCCAAGACAGTGATGTCTGCGGAAAAATTCGATGGTGAAGGCGTAGGAATTGTAACGCTGATGGCGGAAATAAAGCTGGTTCCCAGCAAGGGTGAAGGCTTCCGAACCATCCAACAGGGAGGCCTGTCCATCGACGGAGAGAAAGTGAAGGATACGAAGCTCATGGTAACGAAGGATATGTTTACCGACGGGCAACTCCTTCTAAAGAAGGGCAAGAAAACCTTCCACCTGATTGAACTGAAATAGGAATTCACAAATAAGGATTCCGCCTTGAGTCATTAATAAAAGTTGCTCAGTGATTTAACTGAGCAACTTTTTTATCCCATCATCGATTTCGGTAGTAGCATCTTTTAATTGCTCGGCCAACACCTTTATTTGCCTGGAAACTTCTGTAAACCCTTTTGCCGTGTTATTGCCGTAGATTTTGGCAGGGATGCCGATTTGGAAGATGCCTTTTTTCTCTCTCCTGTTTACAGCAGCGAATTTAAAAACCTTATTATCCAAATCTCGTTTCGCGGGTGGGGCGGTAACGATTATTTCGGAATTTGCAAGAATTTGCATATAAGGTGCGGTTTGTCCTTCGTGTGTAAAAGCAAATCCTTTGCCGCCCTCTACGTTAGTGAGTTCCACTACTCCGTTTTCGTCCGTAACCCAAAACTCGCCGACACCGCTGCGTTCCGCCAGGTCGATCATGTCATTGCAGGTTACGCCGGGCCTTCTTTCGATGAGAATGGACGCAAGCCTGGCTTCTACTATCATATGCTTATTAAGCAGGTCATCGAAAACCTGCTTCTCATCCGTGGTATGAGCGGCCTCGATGGAAGCTCTGACTCCCAACAGGTTGATTTGCTTTGCAATGTTATACAGAGTATTAACGGAGGAATTAATTTTGCGATAGTATCTCTGTGCGAGATCGGGATTATCATCCAAACCCTTTATCTCATTTGTAGTGGTTTCCATTTTACTATATTCTTCGTTTATAAAATCCGCCAGGCGTTTGGCCTCTTGGGTCACGACACCGAAGCCATTGATTGCAGTCTGGGCAGAAGCTCTTTCGTAATAGGAGCCAAGCTGTATAATGCCGTCTCGATCTCTTCTGGCAATGGCTACTGCTTTGTACTGGCTGTTGTGAACAGAGCTCTCCACGGCTTTTAGTGCGATTTCCAATCCGGGATTATTGAGAATTCCCAGGAACTCCTTGGAATCGAGGCTTGTGCCTTTCTTTCCCCGCGTATTTGTATGCTCGACTATGCCTTTTTCATCCGTGACAAAAAACTCTTCGATCCCACATTCCGTAGCGAGCCTTTGCCCATCCTGGAAGAGAAAGTCCGGATCATATATCAGAATTTCGGCAAATAATCTGGCTTGAATCAATAAATTGCTCTCAACAACCTTTTCGAAGCCGGAAAGCAGTTCTGACGCATGTATTACCTCAATAGTTGAATTAATCGCCAGAAGATTTGACTGATTGGAAAGCCGATCTACCAATTTAATCTTGTCGTAAATATGGCTCCAATAGTCTTTTTCTGCGCTTTCTAAAGCGGTCATTTCCCTACCTCGCTTTCACAGGCTATAGTTTTCAAAAGTCCCTATATTGGTTATCGGCTTTATTAGCAAATTCTTTAGCACTGTAACTTAACACTTTCGTAAGGAAAAGTTAAGGAACATTTAATGGCATATCCTCGTCTATTCTATGGTATTATTTTCATGTGAGTTATCTCTTGGTTTTGAGGTGCATTTATGAAGCCGCTGATCGAAGTCAAAAACGTTCGCAAAGTCTACCGAATGGGCGATGAAAAAGTAATAGCATTGGACAATCTCAGTCTCTCTATTGAAAAAGGTGAGATTATTTGTTTGATCGGGGCTTCCGGATCCGGAAAATCTACCTTTCTAAATCTCGTGGCAGGGCTTGAGAAACCTTCCTGGGGAGAAATCCACATAGGCGGGGTTCCCATACATAAGCTAAACGAGGAAAAAGTGACTTTGTTTCGTCAGAAGAACATCGGCTTTATTTTTCAATCCTTCCATTTGCTCTCTATGCTGACAGCGCTGGAGAATGTCAGTCTTCCATTGGTTTTCAGAGGGGAAGACCGAAAAAAGCGGGATAGGATGGCCAAGGAGATGCTGGAGGCTGTTGGACTGGTAGGATATGATAAAAGGACGCCATCGAGAATGAGCGGCGGTCAGCAGCAGAGGGTGGGCATTGCAAGAGCATTGGTGGGACATCCCAAAATCATCTTTGCCGACGAGCCTACGGGCAATCTGGATTCTGCCACATCGAAAGAGGTAATGGGCCTCATCGTGAAAATGGTAAGGGAAAACAACCAGACCCTGCTCATCGTTACTCACGATCCCGCCATTGCGGCATACGCAGACCGGGTGGTGACAATTATGGATGGGAATATCTTAAAAATAGAAGACAGAAGAGCAAGAACAAGGGAAGAGCCGGGGCCAATCGAACCGGATATGGGTGAATCAAATATAGAAAAGGGGAAGAATCTGCAATGAAGGACACCAAAACAAGAGGCGTTGCTGTCAGGGCAAAAAACAGGAACAAAGGAAACCGAAACGGAAAATACGTACATAAAGCACTGATCATGCTATTGGCGCTGCTGTTGCTTGCAGGGCTTCCCGTTGTACCGGGAGGTGAAAACCAGGTCTGGGCTGCGGAGGATGTGCAGGTTAAAATAGAGCAGACTGGGGGGTATTTTGCAACCCAGGGAGATCAAAACGTTCCTCTGAAAGTTAGGGTCACAAATAACGGGAAAGCAAGGATCACATTTCACCCAACACAGGACT
>JBAYOC010000040.1:0-8186 GCA_041678465.1 Anaerovoracaceae bacterium
TCTTCTGCATTCTGCAGAATCTCGTCTATAACAAAGTTCATGTCGGCAGTACGAAGGTCCATCCACTCGTGGGTTAAATCATAAGTCATCTTTGCATCATAAACCCCGTTTTGAATATTGGTTGCGTCCCTTAGGAAGGATACATTTACAATCGTGTTGCTTCCGTCGGTATGTTGTGCGAAAAAGGCTTGGTAGCTATGGTCAATACTGCATACCACATATCCATTGCGGGCTAAATTTTCAAATGTAGAAAGGTTGCTGCCGCGAAACCCAAAGGATCCGTGAGAAAACAATACAAGGGGAAAAACCTCTGTATCATGTTCAACTATGGGATACCAAAACTGGACGGACAGTTTTCGTTTTTCTTCCATATCTGAGAAGGTTTCCATGCGGGAGGTATCGATATAGGTTTCACTCACCGTCCCGACCTCAAATGTGCCGGTGGAGGCAATGGCTTCAAATTGGGGGAATAGGATACCCGGCAAAATGCAGAAAGCAAGCAGCATAGAACTGCCTAAACAAGAAAGCACTACTGCAGATGGCTTATATTCCTTCTCATGCCTATGGGGCTTTAATAAATAGATGGCGCCGAAAGCTGCCATTAAAGCCAGTAGGATAAATAAGCTTATCCAGCGAAAACCCCACCAATAGACTTCTGTGATAATAAGTAGGGTTAAAACGATAAAGGTGCCAATCCGAAGGATATGCTTTCTTTTGGTCTGAAAGCTCCTGGTCTTCACCTGATAGATAACAAATCCAATCTGTACGCAGAGTGCGATAAGCAGTGTAACGATTCCAAGCATAGGTATACTCCTTTTCTGTTCTGTGGTTACGGACAGCATAACAGGGCTCTGTAAGGCACTCAACGGGTATGAAGGTAAGTTGCACTTATTGCGCGTAAGTTGCATTTTGGCGACTACAGATGACAATTCTGCGACTCCGCTTTGTACTAATAGCGCATTTCCTATCATATTCTTTATAGAGGTGATTGTTCAAAAATCGATGAGACAGAGGACAGTTCGGATTTGGTCAATGCAGAAAGGAATGAGTAACATTGAAAAACGTTAGAGTTCATTTGCAAGCCCTTGTTCGCATGATAAATCTACCCACTGTATTGAAGACGGCCATCCTTCCCGGCGACACAGCTGAAACATTGTTCATTGCTACCCAGGTCGGAGAGATTTTTTACATAGGCGACGGAGTCGTTGAGACTTTTTTGAATATCCGTGAGCAAGTCATAAGGCTGGGGGCTTCGGGTGGTGGTTATGATGAGCGAGGCCTATTGGAGTTAGCCTTTCATCCCCAGTTCAATGAAAATGGTTTGTTTTATCTTCATTATTCCGTGGCCGGTACCCAAGGCCCGGGTGCCCTTTCCGGAACTTTTCAACCAGATCCTTGTGATCCCGGGACTCAAAACCTCAGATGGACGGATAGAGGAGTACGTTATGACCACATTGACACAATCCAAGAATGGGTTTTAGAGCCGGATGGCCAGCCTCGAAAACTGCGTACGCTGCTCAATCTGAGAAGACCGTTTTTCAATCACAACGGTGTCAACAGCCTAAACTTTTCACCGGAAACTGGCAAGCTTGTCCTAACAACAGGAGACGGCGGCTCGGGCTATGATCCCTTTCACTTAAGTCAAAATGATATGGAAGTCGCAGGTAAGATTATCGAAATAGATGTTGCAATGGATGCCTTCACGGCTGAACCGCCGGGGGTGACACGTTTTGATGAACTTCCCGAATCGATTCAGAGAACGCTAACGGTTATTGTAAAAGGAGTGCGCAACATACCCGGGATTGCATATCAACTGATAAACAACCAATATATCAAATATGTCGGAAATGTGGGTCAGGATCTGGTAGAATCTGTTTTTTCTTTCGTGCAGTATAACCCTGTTCCAGTGGTACAGCTGGTTCAGACTTATGGATCGGATTCTGCATCTGACCGTGAAGGATTTCCCTATGATGGAGCAGCGCTCATGAACCTCGGCTGGCCGGGATGGGAAGGTTTATTCCACACTTCCACCATAAGAGATTGCCCGGGAAACATGGCACTGAAGGAGAAAATATTTGCATATTACAGTGAAGCAGTAGTCGTTTCGCCATTTCGCCTACTGCCTCTTATTAGCTATTTTCATCAAGACTCCAGACGGAATAAATTCGCAGGAACGGCACTCACAGGCGTCCAGCCATATATGGGAAATGCAATTCCTGACTTAGCAGGCAAGGTCTTGTTCACCGATTTTGTTCTCCGTGGGCAACCGCCTGCTACGGTAAGAGGTGTTTTGGCATATACCGATATCCGGACCGATTGTAAGTTGAATGATTTTAGTATTATAGATGTCGATTACAATTTTGGATCCCAGTCCGCGTATTATGTCAGCTTGGGAACGAATATGGACCAAACCAGGCTGTTTTTAGGAGTCTATGGCTCGGCAAATGTGACGAATCTGAACCAGGGCACTATTTTTGAAATTACGCCTTAAGCCTCAAAACTCGTTTTCGTGGTCTTTGAAAAACTCATAATATGCACGCACATTCTCTAACTCTGTCCACTGTTTTACATCCACAGGCTTTGTGTCCAAGTCATAGATCTTTGCTCCGTCAATTGCAAGCAGAAACGGCGAATGGGTGGATATGATAAACTGACATCCGAAGTATCGCGCCGAGTCTTCTATGAACTTCCTTAACTCAAGTTGACGTTTCGGAGAAAGGCTGTTCTCCGGCTCATCCAATATATAAAGGCCATTCTCACCGATCTTTTCCGTGAAGTACTTGAATGCGCTTTCTCCGTTGGAATACTCCCTCACATTGTCCATCAACGCCCCTCTGACAAAACGGGACTGGGTTTTGCGCCTGGCTGAGTTGACTTTTTTGAGTTGTTCGTAGTCGGCCATGGATTTCATCTGAAACTGAGAGTATTTTGCATCCAGGTATTCCTCAAAGAGTTCTTCTCTTTTCCCATCAATGCCCTCATTAAGATTTCTTATGTTGAGCATGTAGTCAAACACGTCATCGCTGGTAATGATTCTGCTTTTCTCAGGGATTTCAATTTCAAGCTGCATATCACACATATCTAAATAATCGGAATAAAAGTTGGATTTATTAAAGAGGGAATCGCGTTGAATTCCAGCTTTTTCCGCTATCACATTCAAGGCTGTTGTCTTACCCGAACCATTGCCTCCATATAAAATCGTAATGGGCTCAAAATCAATTCTTTCCAGGCCACATCCCGAAAGGATCTGAAATGGATAAAAGGAATCATAACAGGTCCTCCTCACTCCCATGAAAAAGCCAAACTCCCTCTCCGAGTCCGGAAATGTAAAAACGTCTAAATACATCACTGCGTCCACCCTTGTTTTATCCCAAACTTATATGATTATTGTAGCATAGATTCCCTATGGCTGCTGCCCCTAATAAGGACTGTCTTTGCAAATATAATTATTCAGACTCTTGTTTCTGCCATTATTCGTTGTTGAATTTGATTATATTTTGATGCGCCTAACGCTCCCGGGCCTGCCTATAAAGTAATACCTGTGTTATGATAGGATTAGAGAAATTATAGAAGCGGGGTTAATTTACAGATGAACTTGTCGGACGGAAAAATGCCAAAACTCTTAATCATTCATGGTTTCGGCGGTGGTATACATGAAGTGAAACCTTTAGCTAAATATCTGACCGATTTAGGGTATGAAGTTGTTTGCCCGGTTTTAAAAGGCCATGCGCAGAGTAGAAAAGAAATGATTGAAGCGAAACACATGGATTGGGTAGATTCTGCAGAACTGGAATTGTTAAGATTAAAGCAACCAGGGGATGAAATCGTGTTAATAGGATTCTCCATGGGCGGGTTGGTTGCTTTTAATCTTGCTTTTAAGCATGATATCAAGGCCATCGTGACAATCAACACCCCTATTTTTTATTGGAATCTATGGCAGGTACTTCGAAATTTGGCAGATGACATAAAAAACAAAAGACTCTACCATAGCAAAAGATATCTACGTGCAAAAAATAATTCACCTCTAAAAGCAATGTTCGAATTTCTTTTTTTGCTTCACAAAACCAAGCAAAGGTTAAATGAGATAAATTGTCCGATTCTAATTACTCAAGCAGAAGATGATGATACGGTAAGAAGGAAAAGTGTAGATTATATCAATGAACATGTCTCATCTGAAAACAAAACAATAAGGTATTTTCATGATGGCGGACATTTAATCCTATTAAGTCCGGCGGCGAAGCTGGTCATGTCGTGTGTTGAGGATTTCATATCTGGTCAGAGTTTACGTTAGAAGCACGATGCCAATTTCTCAGCCTCATCTGTGCAAATTCTCAAGTAATACGTTGATTTGCCGGTCCAAATATCCATTTTTTAGGATAATCTGTGCAAATTTTCGATTTGTACGTACATATTTAGAGTTTTTTCCTCTACGTTGACCGTACAACTTGAATTTTTGCTCACCTAGAGGCCAATTTAGTGGCGATGTTGGTACAAGTTGAATTTTTGCTCACTTCATATCAGATGATACTTGTGTCCTATAGAGTTAATGCCTAAGATTTTATGAACTTCATTCCGAATATTAGGAACCCTCTCTGCGGTAAATTGGGGATTGTCTCTAAACCATTTCATGTTCAGCGGCGACGGATGTGGCAGTATATAAGCGGGTTTTCCATTAATCTTCTTATCTTCAAAAGCCAAGGACGTAATTTTCTCTCCAGGAAAGAAATATTCTGCTGCAAACCCTCCAATTATGATATAGATCTCATTATCGACCAACTCCATTTCCTTTGAGAGCCACTGTTCCGAACAAATCTTCGGCGGGCGGCGGTCTCCTCCTCCGGACGATTTCCCCGGAAAACAATGAGCCATTGACACAATATAAAAATTGGCCGGATTATAAAAACTCTCATCTGAAATGCGGTACCACTCACCGCGAAGTTTCCTTCCGCTGGCGTCATCAAAGGGCTTTCCTGTTTCATGCACGCTTCTTGATGGTGCCTGGCTGATCTGCATGATCTTGGCATTGTAATCGCCTTGCACAATGGGATGCGGTTCGAATCCAAAGGTATCCTGACATACTCTGCACTGCAAAATCTGGTTCTGCAAAGATACAAGCCTGTTTTTATCATTATCCACTATCGTATTCACCTCCCCAAATCCATCAAATTTTTTATCTAGGCCTAAGACCACTGCACTTGATGTGATTTGAGCCTATGGCATTTCCCTCCTGAAAGTAGCTTCTGTGCTATCCCAATAGAGTGTGTATTTATAGTCGTAAACGGGTGCATGGTCGCTGTAGCTCAAATCAAAAACCTGCAAGATCTCGTTTGTGTAGGCATATGCGTCATTTTCCATAAACGCTTCAGAAGAAATAGCTTTAGAAAGCCATCTATCTCCTTCAATCTCAAATAACTCCATGGAATAGGCTGTGTATCCTTGATAGGTTACACTCCCGATGTATAAAATATTCTTTCTTTGATTCTTATCTGTAAGCAATTGAAGCGAAACATAATCAGCTACAAACGTCTTTTGACTTTTCAATAGATATGTATTAGCATCATAAATTGCAGCGATGGTCCTGTCCAGCCCTCCCACGTGTGGGACATCCTTCACCTTAAAAAGCACCAACATTTCAGAAGAATCACTTTCCGTAAAACTGCCATAGGTAATAGAATGGAATGTAAGCAATTCACTTATATTTTTATCTTTCATGGCGCTTAAATAATCATCCTGATCTCTAGCAATCTGTATCATTAATTCCTCTGAAATCTGTTCAAATTCTACCGGCCTCATTGTTGAACAGCTTGTCAACAGGGTAAAAACCACAACTATCAACAGAAAATAAGGGAACAATCTTCTATACATACGGTTCTCCTCCTATAAACAACCAAGAGCTCTATTTTCGTCAAGAATGCAGCCACAGGGACAGACCCCATGGGGGCACAATCAACCAGAGGGTCTGTCCCCGTGGGGGCAGAATCAACCAGAGGGTCTGTCCCCATGGGGGCACAATCAACCAGAGGGTCTGTCCCCGTGGGGGCACAATCAACCAGAGGGTCTGTCCCCGTGGGGGCACGTGGGGGCATCAGCGAATCCGAACGGAGTTCTCATCAAGAACCCGGGCTCCATAAGAGAGGAATGAATTTCCCCAGCTCTCAACGTAAGACCCTGTTGCCCATTCCACCATAATGACAGTTGCCCCTTCCGGGACGTCTAGCTCAGCCAATGGGTGCTCTGATAATTGTTCCGCGCCGATGTTATAAACCGTCAATTTGTTTTTTGTTTGTACCAAAGCGATGTCCTTATTGGGTGAAGTGAAGGCATCCAGGGCATCGGGAACCCGATCCTTGATCTTTGGCCAGCTTAAGACCAAGGTGTCATAAGAAACCAGGTTGACCGGCGGAACTACTTTTATATCAAAGTCCTTATGATCCGGCGCTCCGTCATTTTGATAGTTGATTCTTCCAACAGGAATCCAATGTCCGTTTTTTCGCGTCAACCCAAAGTTTTCGCCGAAGCCATCTCTTTCAAAGAGCTGAATCCCGTTGCTTCGCAATGCATACACTGCCTGCTCCCTGGCGCTTAATAAGGAGTCCATCCCCTTTTTGCCCAGCAAATCTGAAAGCTTTACTTTTGTCGAAGACGATAGGTTATCCACCGGCAAAACCGTTAACCGGTTCACTCCGTCATCGTTTTTCTCAACCACAATATAGTCGTTGCCGATGTACTCAATGGTTTTCTGCGATGAGTCAATTATCATTTCTTCGTTTGCCTTATATTCTCCCTGACCTTCTATCTGATCTTTTTCTGTTACTGCACCCTCATTCTCCACTTCTAGCGCTCGTAGCGTCATATTACGCGCCGACAGTATATTGCTCATCTCCCCCTCAGCTGAAATATCTCGGATATCCAGTTCCCAGAAGCCGCTGGTTCGCGGGAAAAATAGGTTTTCAGACATGAGTACAGGATGCATCTGCCCATGATCCGCCGCCACCCAAAGTGTACGGTAAGTATAACCGGTTTCCCCGGAGATTCGGAGACCCAAAAGAACTCCGGAGGTTCTTTGATTGCTGTCCTGTATCAAGTTCTGCCCTGTTGAAGCAGATGAGCCCAACATGAGGTCTGCCTCATCGGAAACCTTTGTCAGCAAAAGTCCGATATCCTGAGTAAAGAAAACCATATTAAAATCATCAATCTTCATAGCCTCACCGAGGTAATTATCGGCTGCATAGACAGTAACCACCGCTACTTTCTCTGCCTTTTCAATAAAGAGATCAGAATGCGACATAAATTTCGACATCACATAATCAGCGGTATTCACTCTCTTAATTTTATAAGAAACCTTGTTCCATAAAGCATCATCCAAAGCAACGCAGTCTTCAGCAAACTGTACGCTTCTGCCCGTCCATTGCCGCACTGTACTCTCCGGTTCCTCCTCTGTACCCAGTTCTTCCAATACGGTCCACCTTCCTTCAAAAGGGCTGACTCCATCGGGGGGAGGTATGATTTTTCCTGCCGACGTACCGGATGCACCGGGCAAATACGAGCAACCGCCGAAAATCAGCAGCATGGATGCAATCAGGAGAATCGAGCACTTTTTAATCATCGGCACTCACCTCTCTCGGCAGGACGATGGATACAGTGGTCCCTACATTGACTTCACTGTGGATTTCCATCCTACCCTTCATCAAGGTGACGATCTCCTCACAAATGGATAGGCCGATGCCGTTTTGGGAGTTCGAACTTCTGCCTTTATAAAACTTCTCCTTCACCATGGGCAGGTCTGCTGCTGAGATTCCACATCCCGTGTCCGCAATGGTAAAGATGAACTCCTCATCCTTTGCCTCAGCTTGAAAATGAACGGTGCCTCCCGCATCGGTGAAATTAAACGCGTTATCTATAATATTGAGAAAAACCTGCTTTAACCGGTTTCCATCCGTATTTAAATCCGGCAGATTATCCGGACAAGCAACGGTAAGATGAATATTCTCCCGAAGAGCCCGCAGCTTCATTTGTTTACGAATGTCTGCCATCAGTACAGGCAAATTCACATCCTCATAATCAAGCTTGATCCTTCCTGAAACGAACTTTGAGAAGTCCAGGAGTTCCTCTACCATCCCTGTGAGCCGTTCACTCTCTTTGGCTATGATTCCCAAGCCATCATTCAAGGTCTCTTCCTGGCGGAA
>JBAYOC010000041.1:0-8166 GCA_041678465.1 Anaerovoracaceae bacterium
CGGACCGGTAAAGCCTCCTACGGCTCCCGTCTCGTTGCCCATTGCCTCTTCATCGGCGAACTCGATGGCATGCTCAGGAATGCCCAGGGCATTGATCAGCTTTGTCATGTTCAGCTCTCTGTCCCCTCTGATAAAGACGGCCACATAGCGGTATTCCTGTTGGAAGACTTCGAAGAGCAGTGCTTTTATGGTCTGCTTATGGTCAAGCCCAAGGAAGGAGGCTACATCTGCAATGGTTTTGGTACCGGGTGTATGAACCGTTTCCAGGGGAAGCATTTCCGCACCGCCAGGGGCATCATCTACACATGCCGCTTTTTCTGTGGTGGCCGCCATGCTGCACTCCTCGCAGTATGCGATTTCGCTTTCCCCATGCTCCGAAAGGGCACAGAACTCATGAGAGCCGCTTCCTCCGATTGCACCGGTATCCGCTTCTACTGCCCGGAAAGTGAGTCCGCATGCGGTAAAGACTTTTTCATAAGCATCGTACATCTCATTGTAGCTTCTATCTAAGCCCTCCCAGTCCCGGTCAAAGGAATAGGCATCTTTCATGATAAACTCGCGGCTGCGCATGAGCCCAAACCGAGGTCTCTTCTCGTCCCTGTATTTCGTCTGTATTTGATAGAGATTTAAAGGGAGCTGCCGATAGGAATCCACCTCACTGCGAACGATGTCGGTAAAGATTTCCTCATGGGTAGGTCCTAGACAGAAATCTCGATCATTCCTATCCTTGAGGCGCCACATTTCCGGTCCGTAGGCATACCATCTGCCGGATTCCTGCCAGAGCTCCGCAGGCTGAATGGCGGACATGAGTATTTCCTGTCCTCCCTTGGCATCCATCTCCCGGCGGACGATGGCCTCAATCTTCTGCAACACCCGTCTGCCTAAAGGCATAAAACCGTAAACGCCGGATACCAGCTTGCGAATCATTCCGGCTCTGAGCAGCCAGATATGACTGGGTATTTCCGCTTCTGCGGGTACTTCTCTCAAGGTTTTCAAATACATGTTGGTCATTCTCATATGCGTGATTCCTCCTGTATCGATGGCACCGATGCCCTTCTGTAGACTGCGGCAGACGCCATGACGGCAATTCCTTCTCCTCTGCCGCAAAAGCCCAGTCCCTCCGTTGTGGTGCCTTTGATATTTATTCTTGTGTCTTCAATTTTTAATGCAGTAGCGATGTTGGCTTTCATTTCCTTTATGTAGGGGGCGATCTTGGGTCGCTGGGCAATCACTACCCCATCGATGTTTCCAATCTCATATCCGGCCGCTTTCACCGCGGTCCATACCTCTGTCAGAAGAACCAGACTGGAAATATCTTTGTACTGGGGACGGTCATCGGGAAAGTGAGCCCCGATATCTCCCAGGCCACAAGCGCCTAACAAAGCATCCATGATAGCATGGGTCAGCACATCTGCGTCAGAGTGACCTTGAAGGCCAAATTCCCATGGAATGTGGACGCCTCCCAATATAAGCTGCCGGTTTGGGGCAAAAGCGTGAACGTCATAACCCATTCCCATTCTAAAACAGTCCGGCTTAGGGGCCCATCCCATCGTCCCATGAGCAGTTTCAGCGGTTTCTCCTTCCGGTATCACTTGGGCAAATCGAAGATCCTCCTGGGTGGTAATTTTAATGTTGTTATAGTCACCCGGAACGAGAGACACCAAAGTTCCCTGCCGTTGAACCAGTCCTGCGTCGTCCGTTCCCATATATTTATCGGCCCTGGCTTTTCTGTGTGCGCGAAGAAGCTCGGAAAAATGAAAACCCTGCGGTGTCTGTATCGAATAAAGGGACTTCCTGTCCAAACTCTCTTTGACTCGGGAATTTTCCACCCTGGCAATGGTGTCCTTGACAGGTACTCCAAGGGTTGCCGCCCCGGACTCTGCTGCGACCGCCACAAGACGACTGATTCCATCTCCGGAAACAAAGGGCCTGGCTCCATCATGAACCAGCACCAGGTCCGGTGGCGAGAGATCTTGTTGTGCTTTGTTATCCTCACGATTTAGACTGTTCATCACCTTTAATCCGTTGTAAACGGAAGCCTGTCTATTGTCTCCCCCTGCCAGAATGGCTCTGATCTTGGGAAGTTTCCTCTGCTCGACAAATTCCTGATGACAAAATTGCATGTCCTCTTTCTTCACGACAAGATAGATATCATCGATAAAGGGATGTTCCCCAAAGGCTTTCAGCGCTTTTTCCAGGACCATTTCCCTTCCGATGATAGCGTACTGTTTCGAAATGCCGCTGCCCATTCTGGTTCCGGAACCGGCAGCGGCAACTATTACAGCTATCCTCTTGTCTTGGTACATTCTCTATTTCCCCTTTTTGGGTTTGGCGAATATCATCCGGCCGGCTGCAGTCTGCAAAACGCTGGTCACGATTACCGTTACGTTTTGTCCGATGAATCTTTTTCCTTCCTCCACGACGATCATGGTCCCGTCGTCCAAGTAGGCGACCGCTTGGTTGTTTTCCTTACCCTCTTTAACCAGGAAGAGCTCCATTTCTTCGCCGGGCAATACCACAGGTTTCAAGGTGTTAGCGAGCTCATTGATGTTGAGCACCTCAACACCCTTTATTAAGGCCACCTTGTTCAAATTGAAGTCATTGGTTACCACTTTCCCTCCCAGGGTCTGCGCCAGCTTCAAGAGCTTCACATCCACTTCGGGGATCTCTTCAAGAGACTTGTCACCATTGGTGTTATAGATTTCGATACCGTACTCTTTCTGTATCCGGTTCAGAATGTCAAGCCCCCTTCTTCCCCGATTCCGTTTCAGGTTATCCGAGGAATCTGCGATATGCCTTAGCTCAACCAATACAAATTCGGGAATGACAATGCTCCCTTCGATAAATCCGGTTTTCATAATATCGGCAATCCTGCCATCGATAATAACGCTGGTGTCCAGGATTTTCGGAGTGGCATCGCCGCCCTTCCCCTTGGTCTTTGCACCCGCCACGTTTCGACGGGATGCGGACAGAACTGCCAGGATATCTCTCCCCCTGCTCGTAGCAACAAAGACGCCGATATAGCCTAAGAGGAGATAGGTCAACACGGACAGCACAGTCGCTACAAAGGGCAAATTGATGGTCATGTAGAGCTGGCTGATCAAATATGCCAAAAAAAGACCGACAACCAAACCGAATGTACCGGGTACAATATCAGCCGACGGTACCTTCTGCAAGTCAGTTTCGATATCCTTCGCTACTCTTTGTCCGTGCTTTCCGATGCTAGGTGCAATAGTAAAGAAAATAATTGCGGTTATTACAGCACATACAATGCTGAATACGAATTTTTGACTCTCACTAAGAATTAGAACATCGCCCAAGTTTGTCACGATCATCAATCCGCGAAATAAAAAAGATACACCGTAGCCAAGAAGCCCGCCGCATAGCGTGATGATACCTCTTATTAACTTTTTTATCATTCATTACTCACCCCCTTTCCTTTCTTAATTATTGTACTCTTATACTAGATTGCGGTCTCAATAATCCGGTCCGCTTCCTCATAAGTCATTTTACCCACTAATATCAACTCGCTGATCAGAATCTGCTTTGCGTTGGTAAGCATCTTCTTCTCTCCGGTGGACAGTTTTTTTGTGCGATCTGTTCGAATCAAGTTGCGAACGACCTCAGCTACTTTGCATATATCTCCGGTCTTGAGTAGCTCCATATTTTCCCTATATCTGCGATTCCAGTTGTTGGACATTTCAGTAGAATCTGCGGATAGCAGTTCTACTATCTCCGGAAGACGGGCGCTGGAGATTATATGCCTGACGCCGATATCATCTGAGCTATCAATGGGAATCATGATCTTCATGTCACCACAGGGCACCCGAAGAATATAATACTCCCTCGTTTGCCCGAGTATTTTTTTCTCCTCGATCTCCTCAATAATGCCTGCCCCATGCATTGGATATACTATTTTATCACCGACAGTGAACATCTGACAACCTCCTTCTCGTGTATTCAGTATACAGAATTCGGGTGTCCATGTCAAGAACGCAATTTGATAGTGTATCATATGCGATTTACTATGTCAATAATTAAATTAACAAATAGTTTAGTGGGTTTTTGCGACTAACTGGACGGATCTAGAACCGATCCAAAGGAGCTTTATTGCAAAAGTTGCTTTTTAATTGAGAAGGCGACGGGAGGGGCAATTGACTTGTGATTGAGATGGATAAATGATATTCTATAGCAAATGTATTCAAACCCACATTTGTGGAATTACTTATAGGAGGTCATTTATATGAAAACATTAGTTGGGGCAGTTTTAATCGGGCAATCCGGAGGACCGACCTCTGTAATCAACGCCAGCGCACTGGGTTGCATAGAGGCCGCTTTGGCTTCCGCGAATGTTACAAAAGTATATGGAGCCGCCCACGGCATCAAGGGCATCTTGAATGATAACATCTACGACCTGACGATGGAGGATCGTGAAGAATTATCGCTCATGCGTTATACACCCTCTTCCGTACTGGGCACCTGTCGCTATAAGCTCGCTGATTTTTTAGCGGACGATACGGATTATAAGCGGATTTTAGACGTGTTCACCAAGTACAATATCCGTTATTTCTTCTATAATGGCGGAAACGATTCCATGGATACCTGCAGCAAAATCAGCAGTTACCTTGCTCAGCACAACTACGAATGTCGTGTCATGGGCATCCCCAAGACGATCGATAACGACCTGGCCTGCACAGACCACTGCCCGGGATACGGCAGCGCGGCCAAATATGTTGCGACAACACTTATGGAAGTAGGCCGTGATGCCAAGGTATACGATACCGGGTCCATTACCGTAGTAGAAATCATGGGAAGAAATGCCGGCTGGCTTACCGCGGCCTCTGCTCTATCACGGGTGAGAGACAAAGATCTGGGCCCGGACCTCATCTACCTTCCGGAGGTTTCTTTTGATATGGCTGACTTTATGTCCGATGTCTCCCGGGTTTACAGTGATCAAGGGGATGTTCTGGTAGCTGTATCAGAAGGCGTCAAGGATAAGAACGGTAGCTTTATTTCCTCGTACTTCTCCGACGGCACGAAGGAAAAGGATGCCTTCGGCCATTCGAAGATGGGAGGTCTCGCAGCCAACCTGGCCGAATTCGCTAATTCTAAAATAAAGGCGAAAGTCAGAGGCATCGAGTTGAGCCTTTTACAGCGCTGCGCATCTCATCTGGCATCCGCCACTGATATAGAAGAAGCATACCTGGCTGGGAAGGCCGCCTTCGAGGCAGCAGAGTCGGGAATCACCGATAAGATGGTGACCTTTGTGCGGGATTCCGGTAGTGCCTACCGATGCAAAACCGGTTTGGTAGACCTGATCGAAGTAGCCAATGCGGAAAAGAAGATTCCCAGAGAATGGATCAATGAAGCCGGAAACGGCGTCCTTCAGCCTTTCATTGATTATGCCCTCCCCCTGATTCAGGGAGAACCGGATCGTTCTCTTGAAAACGGGCTCCCCAGATTCACCCACCTAAAGCGCATAAAGGCTACTGTATAAAGCAATATAAGGGCGGACGGGGTCGTCCGCCCTTACATTGCTTTGATGGCTTCGGCCAGGCTCCTCACTCCTATCAATCGAATCTTTTGCGACAGACCGGTAATGCGAACTGCATTTTTCTCAGGAAGGATGATTCGTTCAAATCCCATGCGATCTGCTTCCTTTACGATTTTATCTGCATTGAGAACGGATCTAAGGTCACCTGTCAGGCCGATTTCGCCGATGGCAAGGGTTTTCCTCGCACATGGTATGCGCTTCGTAGTGGAATAGATTGCTAACGCTACGGCCAGGTCTGTAGACGTGCCCTCCGGTCGCAATCCGCCGACGATATTCACATAAACATCCTGATTGATCAGAGAGAGACCTGCCTTGCGGTCAAGCACGGCCAATATCATATTCAATCGGGAGTTTTCAACTCCCAGAGCTGTTCTGCGAGCAAAGCCTATATTTGTCGGTGAGGTTAAGGCCTGTATTTCCAGCAAAAGAGGTCTGGTCCCTTCATAGGCCGCAGTGGCGATTGAACCCTCAGCCCCATCTTCCATGCCCTCCAGAAAGCTTCCGGAAAGGTTTTCAATTTCTATCAATCCCTCCTCCGCCATTTCGAATGCGCCTACTTCGCTGGTGGTACCGAAACGGTTTTTGTAAGCTCGGAGGATACGAATCTCTTGATTTCTCTCGCCCGTAAAATTCAGGACACAATCCACTAAATGCTCTATAATTTTAGGACCTGCCAAATCACCGCTTTTCGTCACATGCGCTACGATAAAGACTGGAATGCTTCTCCCTTTACCGATGCGCATCAGCTCATTGGCGCAGGCCCTCACTTGGGATACACTACCCGGTGCCGATTCCAGCTCTGCCGAATACATAGTCTGGATCGAGTCAATCACCACAAAGCAAGGCTCGAGCTCATCCGTTATACTGAGGATGTTTTCCATATTGGTTTCTGCAAGTAGATACAGGTTGTCCAGCTTGCCCTTGCACACCCGGTCCGCCCGCATTTTAATCTGCTCCTCTGATTCCTCTCCGGTTACGTAAAGCACCGGCCCCCCCATTTCTGCAACCTTGGATGCCGCCTGAATGATGAGCGTGGATTTTCCGATGCCCGGCTCTCCGGAAATCAGAGTGAGAGATCCTTTCACCAATCCGCCCCCCAAGACACGGTTCAACTCGCCTATCCCCGTATCCATTCTGCTTTGAGCCCCCGATTTAACCTCAGACATCTTAACCGCTTTGGACCCCTTCTCGCGTGTCGACCGCCGTCGTTTGTCCTCGCCGGGAGCAGGTAATATCTTTTCTTCGATCATAGAATTCCAGGCGCCGCAAATACATTGTCCCATCCATCTGGGGCTCTCGTTGCCGCATTCCTGGCATACAAAAACGGTAGTAGACTTTTTGCTCATAGCATCCTCTCTAAATTCAGCCACGGGGTCTGTCCCCGTGGTTGGTTATTGAAAAACTCCACTATACAAGCGCACAGTGGAGTTTCTATTTTAATGGATTGAATTATTGTTCTTCGCTCTTTGCCTCGGCAATGATCTTCTCCGCTAAGTGAGTAGGAACTTCTTCATACCGTTCGAAGCTCATGGTGAAGCTTCCCCTTGCCTGGGTCATGGCGCGGAGGGTAATCGCATACTTGAACATCTCTGCCTGAGGTACCTCCGCAACGACTTTCTGACCGACGCCTTCCTGAGGTTCCATTCCCAGGATCTTTCCTCTTCTCTTGTTCATGTCACCCATAATATCGCCCATGTAATCGTCAGGTACCGTAACCTCCACGTGCATTACCGGCTCTAACAGAATGGGTTTCGCTTCCGCTATGCCTTTCTTAAAGGCAAGGGCGGCTGCAATCTTGAACGCCATTTCGTTGGAGTCCACGTCGTGATAGGATCCGTCATAGAGTACCGCTTTCACGTTTACAACCGGGAATCCTGCCAGAGGACCTTTTTCCAGACTCTCTCTCAAGCCTTTTTCAACAGCCGGCACGTAGTTCTTCGGTACCGATCCGCCGAAAAGCTCTTCTGCGAACTCGAAGACCTCCTGGCTTTGCGAGAAGCGAATGTGCACGTCTCCGTACTGACCGGCACCTCCCGATTGCTTTTTATGCTTACCCTGTACATCGGAATTTCCTTTAATGGTCTCTCTGTATGCAATCTTCTGATCCACAAGATCTACATCGACCCCATACTTATCCTTCAGCCTGGCAGTTACAATTCCGATCTGAATGTCGCCCTGGCCGCCGATAAGAGTTTGATGGGTCTCCGCATTTCTCTGCAATGAGAAGGAAGGGTCTTCTTCAATTAGTTTAAGTATTCCGGAGTTGATCTTATCCTCATCGCCTTTCACCTTTGTTTCAATAGCCATAAACAACGATGGTTCCGGGAAGGCTACCGGTGGGAACTCGATAAAGTTAGCTTTATCGCACAGGGTGTCTCCGGTCTGGGTGAACTGCAGCTTCGTAGCAGCTACAATGTCACCGGCTTCAACTGTAGAAGCATCTCCCTGGTTCTTTCCTCTGAGGTAAAAGATCGTACCCATCTTTTCCGGCTTTTCCGCTCTTGCATTGTAGAGCTCAAGACCCTGAGAAATTTTACCGCTTACTAACTTGAGCAGGGAAATTTTCCCTACAAAGGGGTCAGCAAGAGTTTTAAAGACAAAGGCAGAAACAG
>JBAYOC010000042.1:0-8151 GCA_041678465.1 Anaerovoracaceae bacterium
ATGTGGTGCTCATACTGAGTTCGATAGTCTACATCCCAGATCTTGGCCAGTATTTCCGAATGGCTCCCATAGTCCTTTTCGCGTCTTAGAATCTCACTTGCAATGAGGGCCATATGAGCCCTGTGCATGGGCCGGTCAAGTTGAGCTTCCGAAATATCATGCTCGGAAAATAGGAAGTTGTTGAGACCACCATTATAATAAGATAGAGCCCAATGCCCTCCTTCTCTTGCCCAGTGGGTGCCAAGTCCCGCAGCCGTTACAGCCATCTTGATAAACTCTCCATAGGTTACGGTGCCATTTGGTCGGAAGCTACCGTCAGGATAGCCGGTGATGATGCCGGCTTCTGACATCTCCATAATGTTTTTATAGGCCCAGTGGCTGATATCCAGGTCAGAGTACGAATCCTGCCGGGCTTGGCCAAATGCTAATAGACTGCCGAAACCAAAAGTCACGCAAGCTATAATTGTGATGCTTATTGTTATTTGTTTTACTTTCTTTTTCATATTAACCTCCATTTTCTTCGGTGTCTGGACGTGGTTAGCAAATGTTTATAAATATTCCATTTATTAACATATTACCACAAAGAGGCTCTCTGTCAAGATAAAATTTCCATATTCTGTTAGGTTGAATGGAACAAATTTGTCATATTAGCGTCTATATTGTATAAAGCATTTCTTTCCCTTTGATACTCTGCTAAAAAATGAGAAGGGAAGCGCAGATGCGATTCTGCTGCTTCCCTCCTCATTTTTTTCATGACCTAAGCGGGGTAGCTCGTTCCTAGTCACCAATTACTGATGTACTAAAAACTCCGGTCAGTCTTACGCTCTTGTTTCCTGCTTCATCGTAAGCTCTTACATAAATCGTATATTCCGTGTCGTCATCAAGGTCACTGACAGCTACCGTGTCGGCATAGCAATGATGCCGGTAAAGCAGATAATGGAGTTGGCTGCAAATAATGTCATGAGTTTTCCTGTAGTCAATGAAATCAAATGAGAAAAGGCAAGCTTTCCGGTTGTTTTAGACAGCACTTTCTGCTATAATAATTGGTGTTGTTTTTACGGAAATACCTGTCACATCAGTGAAGAAAGAGGTGAAACCATGGTCGGTTTTGATGCAGCCAAGTATATCGACGAACAATCCAAATACATTCTAGAACGCATCAATCAAAACAAAAAAGAACGTCTTTATCTGGAGTTCGGAGGAAAGTTGGTTCACGACAAACATGCCATGCGCGTCCTCCCCGGTTTTGACGAAAATGCAAAGATTAAGCTTTTGCAGAAGATGAAAGATCAAGCCGAAATCATCATATGTGTGTATGCAGGTGATATTTCTACCAACAAAACGCGGGCTGATTTTGGTATTACCTACGATCTGGAAGTGCTCCGCCTTATCGATACCTTCCGGAAATACGATCTGGCGATCAACAGCGTTGTAATTACACGCTATGAAGACCACGTTGCGGTCAATGCGTTTATTAACAAGCTGAACCGCAGAGGCATCCGAACATATAAGCACTATTTTACAAAGGGCTATCCCACAGATGTGGATACCATTGTCAGCGATGAAGGTTATGGTGTCAATCCTTATATTGAAGTTACAAAACCTCTGGTCGTTGTCAACGGCCCCGGCCCCGGCAGTGGCAAGCTGGCAACCTGTCTGTCCCAGCTCTACCACGAGCACATCAGGGGTAATACAGTTCGCTACGCGAAATTTGAGACCTTCCCCATCTGGAACCTCCCCTTGAAGCATCCTGTGAACATGGCCTACGAAGCAGCCACCGTCGACATGAAAGATGTAAATATGATCGACTTTTTTCATTTAGAGGCTCGTGGGCAGACCGCCGTGAACTACAATCGGGATATGGAGGTCTTTCCCATCGTTAAGCGTATCATTGAGAGAATCACCGGTCAGGAGTCCGAATATCAGTCACCGACAGATATGGGAGTCAACCGCGTGGGCTTCAGTATTATAGATGATGAGGTTTGCCGACACGCAGCCTGTCAGGAAATTATACGGCGCTATCTGATCGCCCTCTGCGATTACAAAAAAGGCATTATCGACGAGGATGATGTTGCTAAATCGAAGCTTCTCATGGATGATTTAGGTCTAAAGTCTTCCGATCGAGCTGTGGTTTTGCCGGCCAGAGACTATGCAGAGCACAAGCGTTCCTTGAATCCCAAGTATGAAAACGTAATTGTCATGGCTCTTGAGTTGCCCGACGGTAGAATTGTAACAGGACGAAGCTCCAGGAGAATGGTTGCCTCCGCTGCGGCAGTGCTGAATGCGATTAAAATTCTTTCCGGTATTTCAGATGATATCCATCTGATCTCTCCGGCAGTACTGGAAACCATTCAGCATCTAAAGACGGATATACTTGGCCATGAAAAAACCTCGCTGAATTGCGAGGAGGTTCTTTCGGCTTTAACCATATCCGCTACCACCAACCCATCGGCCCAGGTAGCGGTAGAGAAGTTGCTCTTGCTCAATGGCTGCAAGGCTCACTGTACAGCCATCCTCAGTGAGAGGGACAACCAGACTCTCAAGGATCTAGGTATAGATGCCACCAGCGATCCCGAATATCTAACCAACAACCTGTATTTCAATTAATCGTGTGGGATGGGGACGCTCTGTTTGCCACCTTCCCACAGAGGGTGGCGAACAGAGCGTCCCCATCCTATCCCCTTCCAAATGTGCAAAAAAGTCGGTTGTACGCAACATAATGCCCGGCGATGACGTAATTGTCCATTAAATGTGCAAAATCTCCGTTTGTACGCAGATTAAAAGGTAATTTCTGTAAAATACCTGCGTACAAACGGAGATTTTGCACATATTTGCTTAAATAACAGCCATTTCAGTGAGAAAACTGCGTATAAACGTAAATTTTGCACACTTTGGCTGAAAAACCAGAATGGAAGCAAAAGAACCGTCCCCCTGCTTCCGAATAGAAGCACGTGGGCTGGCATTTTAGTTCAGCAGTTCGATTGCTTTTTCCAACTGCAGGTCCTTGCCTTCCACTGCTCCCGACACATACCGGAGCACCGCCTTGTCCAGGGCAGCCATTGTGGAATAGTCGAGAACTCCATAGGGGAACAGCCCTTGCTCTTGCTGAAATCCCTTTACCGCGGAAAATGTTTTCCCATCCATGGTACCCGAAACCTCCGTCCCATAGCCTAATAACGATAAGCGCTGTTGCGCCCCGAACACATTCAAACCCGTAGCTCCAAGGCTGGGCTTGTTCTTTTCTTTCATGGGCGCAAACTTCTTATATTCCTCATAGAGCTGCTCTGCTCTATCCAAGTCCAAAGATGTGTAATTCCTCACAGTGTGATCAGGTGCGACCCCCACTTTATCAATGACATTTTTTTTCGGACTGAGGAAGTAGTGTGTGGAAAGCTTCACCTGGTTACCCCTTGCCGTATTGAGGATCTGCTGCGCAACACCTTTGCCGTAGGTGTTCATTCCCACCAGTGTTGCCGTACCGCTGTCCTTCCAGGCAGCGGCCAGGATTTCTGAGGCGCTGGCGCTTCCTTCATTTACCAGCAAAGCCACCGGCATTCCCAAGTCTCCTCTTCCGTCCGCAGAAAGGGTTTCTACCACCTCACCCTGTTGTTGAAAATGAACGATGGGACCTAGGGGCATAAACTGTTCTGCTATGTCCATGGCCGTTGCAACGTAACCTCCGGGGTTGTTCCTTACATCAACGATAAAAGATTGGGCTCCGTCGGCCAGTAGTTTCAGCTTGGCGTTCTTGAACTCCAGGTGCACATCATTGTCAAATTGAGAGATCCTTATGTAACCGATGTCCTCCGGCAAAAGCTCATAACTTACGGCTGCAAGCTTTATCTTCTCCCGAATGAGTGGGAAAGTCAAGGTCTTACCACTCCGAAGCACTGTCATTGTAACCTTCGTGCCTCCCTCTCCCCTGAGCCGATGTACTATTTCTTCCAACACCTTACCACTCACATCGTGGCCGTCTACTGCGGTCACCACATCGCCGGAAAGTATCCCCGCCTTCTCCGCGGGACCGTCCGGAATGGGAGCAACGACTTTACACAAGCCCTCCATCATTTCCAGACTTACGCCTACTCCGTAGAATTCTCCGCTGACGGATTCTACAAACTCTTGGCTCTCACTATCGGAGATGTAAAAGACACTGTAGGGATCCCCTAAAGTGTCTATTATCCCTTCATATGCCCCATTGAGCAGGTCCTCATAGGGAATGTCATCCTTATAGCCCGCCTTGGTCTCCATGATGAGCTCCTTTATTAGCAAGAGCTCCTCATTCCAATCCGGCTCTTTTTCCTGAGTTGCGTAGACCACCAGCGGCGCGGCTCCCCAGAAAAACACAAAAGAAAATGAAGTGACCACCAAGGCCACCACTAATAGAATGGCGATGGTTTTTGCAATAGCTTTCGTTGTTTTTGGATTCATTGAAACAGTTACCTCCCGTCGGCTTGTCCTAAAAAGTTAAATAATCTCAATATCAAGCCGGCTCCTGCCCTCAGACAGGCCGCGAAGGCTGATATGATAATCGATGTTCAGAGACCCTTTAGGCTCGTCCCGACTGATGTTGTTAATCACATCGTTGGTGAGGACTTCCATTTCAACTGCGCCATAGGGAGTTCCGTAGTAACCGGTAAAGCGCTTGCCCTTCTCAAAACGGATCTCCGTATCCAGAGGGACAGACTCTCCGGAGCGCTTCATCATTATCCCTTGATCATTGATGGCGAGACTAGTCGTGCAACCTGTCATACCGGAGAAATCACTTTCATCGTATGACAGGAAAACCGTTCCATTTTCCTCGTGGTATTTTCCTTCGGTAACCAGCTCCAGCTGCTCCTCTTCATCAGGGAGATCACCGACGATCTGCCTACCTACTATTTTTAGCATGATGTCTTTCATATCCTAATCCTATTATCCTTTCTATTAAATCCGAGTATGCGATTCCCTCTTCCTCCCAGAGCAAGGGGAACATACTGAATTTGGTAAATCCGGGTATGGAGTTAATTTCGTTCAACAAGATTTTACCTGTACTCTTATCTAAGAAGAAATCCGCTCTGGCGTAACCGCAACAATCCAATAAACTGTAAGCTTTTGCTGCAGTGGAGCGAATCTGCTCCGCCTTCTCCCCGGATATGTCTGCCGGTATGCACAATTTGGATTGGCCTCCGTCGAAATACTTGGCCTTGTAGTCATAAAACTCAGCGGAAGGGATGATTTCTCCCACCCCGCTGACCTGTGGGTCGCGGTTTCCCAAAACCGCCGTCTCCAACTCTCTGCAATCGATCCCTTCCTCAACGAGGATGCGGTGATCGTATTTTCCCGCTATATCGATGGCTTTCTTCAATTCCTCGCCGGTCCTGACCTTTGTAATACCTACGCTGGATCCCATGTTGCTGGGCTTTACAAACATAGGGTAACGAAGTTTCTTCTCGATTTCTGCCAGAAGCAGGTGCTCTCTTTCTTCAAACTCCTGTTTGGTCAGTGCCACATAGGGGCCCTGGGGTAAACCGGCCTTTTCGCAAACAGCCTTGGCCAGGATCTTATCCATGGTCAACGCCGCCCCGGTAACGCCGCTTCCACCGTAGGGAATGTCAATCATTTCAAAGAGCCCCTGAATGGTACCGTCCTCTCCATAAGGGCCGTGCAGGATGGGCAGTGCAAAGTCAATCCGCTGCTTTAAGGAAGCTCCTCCCGCTCCTAATATCTGAAGACTGTACTTTTCCGGGTCAGCAGCAAGGGCCGCTTTCGCTTCCTGCTCCCAACTGCCGTCCTCAATCTTTTCAGTCGGCCCATCAAAGAGATACCAGTGTCCCTCTCGGGTAATCCCGATCTTTATCACCTCATATTTACTCTTATCAATGGCATTGATCACGGAAGCTGCCGACATGAGTGATATCTCATGCTCACCGGAACGGCCTCCAAAAAGTACGCCCAATCGAATCATTCAGGTCTCCAATCTATTAAATTTCAATGCGTCTTACAACCCATCTGTCAAATGACACTCTAAGTTTATTAATTTTAAGACGATTCTATTCTATTTTAGTTCCATCTAGCTCTCATATTGTACCATTGAAACCTTATAGCCGCTTATTTCTCCTTGAGAAGATCCCGGATCTCCATCAACAAATCTGCTTCAGTTGGCCCGGCAGGAGCTGCCTCCTCTTCAACGACCTCCTGCTTTCTGCGCATTTTGTTGATCATCCTGATGGCGATGAAAATGGAGAAAGCGATGATGATGAAGTCGATGGTGGCCTGAATGAAGTTGCCGTACATGATGGCCGCTTCGGCAATCTCTTCTCCCGCCGCATTTACGCTTGCAGGCGAGAGGACGATTTTCAGATCCGAGTAGTTCATTCCCCCAGTGAAGAATCCCATAATAGGCATGATCAAATCCTGTACCAATGAGGTGACGATCTTTCCAAAAGCCCCGCCGATCACAACGCCGACGGCCATGTCCATTACATTTCCTTTGAGTGCGAACTCTTTGAATTCTTTCAGCATTGTGTTTCCTCCATTTTCTTCTTCCTGTCTTCTATTATCTCTTTCGATTTGACAGCAACCCGGAGAAGCATCTCCAGATGGTCTTTGTCAAAGTGGTATCTCTTTGTACAGAACTGGCAGGTGAGCTCCGCCTCACCGTCCTCTTCAGCAAGCTGCCGGAGGTCTGTCTCGCCGATGCTCAGCAGCACCTGCTCCAGCCGCTCAACAGAACAGCCGCATTCCCAACCGATATCCCGGTATTCCAGAATCTCTAATCCGAATTCCTCCGGCAAACTTTCAAAGATCGCATGGAACACCTCTGTCGCCAGGCTTTCCCCGGTTTTCGGGCTTCCTTCCTTCATCTTCTCTTCGATGATGCCGGTAAAAGAAGGCATATCCTCGACGAGAGCTTCCAGAGCGTCTATAGAAGCCGGGTCTGCATCGGGCAGCATCTGTATGATCATGCCGCCGGCAGCCATTACACTGCCATCCACATCGACCTTAACTCCCAGAGCCACCGAAGTGGACTGCTGCTCGGAGAGGAAGAAATATGCTGTAAGGTCTTCCGCAATTTCTCCGCTGACCAAGTCGATTCGACCCACGTAGGGCTCCTTGAGGCCCTGGTCCTTGATTATTGTCAGAGTGCCGATGCCCACAATGCCGCCTACATCCAGTTTACCGTCTTCTCGCAGAGGCAAGTCAGCATCCGGATTGGAAATATAACCTTTCACCTTTCCCGTGCCTACTGCCGTAGAGAGGATCTCTCCCGCCGAGCCGTCCCCCTTGAACTGTATAGTAAGCTTGTCCTTGGGGTTTTTTAGCATAAGCCCCATGAGGCTTGCACCCGTTAGCACCCTTCCTAAGGCAGCCGTTGCAGTCGGTGTGGTATTATGCGTTTTCCGGGCTTCCTCAGCCAAACCGGTTGATATCCCAAAGTAGACCCGAAAGGATCCGCTTTTGTCAATTCCAATAATTGCTTTGTTCATTTACTTTACCCATTCTTTTACTGCTGTGCGCAGCTTATCAATTGTATCTTTTGAAGCCGCCCGATCCGCACCTTTCGCGGAGAGGTAAATCTTCAGCTTCGGTTCGGTTCCGGACGGTCTTACTATAACACTGCTTCCGTCCTCCAGAACGTATTCCAACACGTCTGCAGGGGGCAATGCTATAGGACGGTAGCCGGCAGCCATGTCACAGGATGCTCCTAAAATACGGCGTTTCCCTGCGCGGTAGTCCGCTTGTTCTACGACCCGGAAATTCATAATCTCTTCCGGCGGCTCCTGTCTCAGCTTGGCTAGCAGGGCGTTCATATCGTTCATACCTGCCGCTCCCTCAAAGCCAAATTCCAGCAAATCGCTTTGGTACCAGCCGTAGGTATTGTACAGCTCTTCCATTCGGTCTACAAGGGTTTTTCCCTGTTTTTTATAATAAGCGGCAGCCTCACAGACTAACATGGCGGCGTTCACCGCATCCTTATCCCTGACGTAGGACCCGGCTAAATAGCCGTAGCTCTCTTCAAAACCAAAGATAAACCGATCTTCTTCACCCTTGGCTTCCAACTGTCCCACTTGTTCGCCTATGTACTTGAATCCTGTCAGCAAATTAATCATCTCAACGCCGTATGCGGCAGCCACCGCTTCCGCCATCTTAGAGGAAACGATGGTTTTC